>NZ_JMDX01000002.1:0-78097 GCF_000935845.1 Paenibacillus sp. E194 | reverse complement strand
AGACCCTAAAGTTTACGTTCCAAAAGCAGTTGAGAAGTTCAAGCAAGCTGGCTTGGACAAAGTAATGGCTGAAATGCAAACACAATTGGATGCTTGGAAAGCATCCAAGAAGTAATCAATATCGGGGCGTGATTGAATTTCGCCCAGCAGCAGATTTGACAACTAGAGCATGACGACAACAACCTGCAAAGCGAAATGAATAGCCCTTTGTATCCAATCAGGTGGAGCGCTTCGCTTCACCTGATTGTGTACTATTTTGGACAAATAATTGGTTGTTTTTTCACATCCTAATCATTACAATATAATTGATATATTAATTATCTTATTTGCTATAATACAAATAATTCACTTGCGTTGTGATCATAAGTGAAAAGGAGAGAGCCGACATGGAACGTCTACCACAAGCCGTGCTTCGCGTGATGGAAGAAGCAAAGACGAAATTGGCCTATAACCCGAAATTGATGGAGCAGTTCCTGAACTGCTTCCCGAATACGTTGCAAACAACAACTAAGCTGCATGAAGACGGTACATCCTACGTCTTTACTGGAGATATTCCAGCCATGTGGCTGCGCGATTCCAGCGCTCAGGTGCGCCAATACATGCCGCTTGCGAAGGACGATGCGGATGTGCGACGCGTCATTGCCGGATTGGTGCGCAAGCAGCTGAAATATATTCAAATCGACCCTTATGCAAATGCATTTAATGAACAAGAAGTAGCTCTGGATGAAATTCATCACCGTGACCAAACGAAGCTGAACGGCTGGGTATGGGAACGCAAGTATGAGATTGACTCCCTGTGCTATCCGCTTCAATTGTCCTATTTGTATTGGAAAGAGACAGGGGACACTTCCCTATTTGACGGTGAATATAAGACGGTTGCCCATATCATCATGGATCTGTGGACGACGGAACAGCGTCACTTTGCGCAATCACCATACCGCTTCGAGCGGATGGATTGCCGCAAGACAGATACGTTGAAGAACAATGGCATGGGTATGCCGGTCAACTATACAGGCATGACATGGTCTGCATTCCGTCCAAGTGACGATGCGTGCACATTTGGCTATTTGGTTCCTTCCAACATGTTCGCGGTTGTTGTACTGCGCTACTTGGAAGAAATCGCAACAACCGTTTATGAAGATGCGCCGTTTGCTGCGAAGGCTCGCGCACTGATGGAAGAAATCGACGAAGGGATTCAAGCGTACGGTATCTTCCACCACCCGAAATACGGCAAAATCTATGCTTATGAAACAGACGGCTTCGGCAACTATAACCTGATGGACGATGCGAACGTGCCTAGCTTGCTCGCGATTCCATACCTCGGCTATACAACGGCAGACGATCCAATCTATCAAAACACACGCCGCTTCATCCTGAGTGAAGAGAATCCTTACTTCTATTCCGGTAAAGTAGCGAAAGGTATCGGCAGTCCGCATACGCCGGATCAGTACATTTGGCATATTGCCTTGTCAATGCAGGGCTTGACAGCAAGCTCT
The DNA here is from genome assembly GCF_000935845.1 of Paenibacillus sp. E194. Taxonomy (NCBI): domain Bacteria; kingdom Bacillati; phylum Bacillota; class Bacilli; order Caryophanales; family Paenibacillaceae; genus Paenibacillus; species Paenibacillus sp. E194. The sequence goes on along the minus strand of NZ_JMDX01000002.1, from coordinate 76,601 downwards.
CAGGAAGAGATTGCATCCCTGATCGAACTGCTCACAACGACAGACGCAGGAACAGGATACATGCATGAAGGCTTCCATGTGGATGATCCTGCACAGTTCACACGTGAATGGTTCGCTTGGTCGAACAGCTTGTTCTCGGAGCTGATTTTCCGCGAACATTGGCTTAAAGGGGAATAAGCAATAAGCAAGCCAATTGCTCATGCAGCAAAGTCAGATCGTTAGGAAACTGGCACCTCTATCACACACATCATGGAAGAGAGGGAAACAACATGACAAAAAAGACAGCCCATATCATTTCTCATACACACTGGGATCGCGAATGGTATATGCCTTACGAGTATCATCACACTTTATTGATTGAATTGATGGATACGCTCCTTGACACACTCGATAATGATCCAGGCTTCAAGAGCTTCCATCTGGACGGACAAACGATCATGTTGGAAGACTACTTGCAGGTTCGCCCTGAAATGAAGGAGAAGCTGACGAAGTACATTCAAGAAGGCCGCATTCATATCGGCCCTTGGTACATCCTGCAGGATGAGTTCTTGACAAGCAGCGAAGCGAACGTGCGCAATATGCAAATCGGTCATCGCGATGCGAAGCAGTATGGCGGCAACATTTCCAAGGTCGGCTACTTCCCGGATTCATTCGGTAATATGGGCCAAGCGCCGCAGATTTTGAAGCAATCCGGCATTGATGTGGCTGTATTCGGCCGCGGTGTTAAGCCGACTGGATTCAACAACCAAGTATCGGAAGATGCTGCATATGAATCGCCGTTCTCCGAGATGATCTGGGAATCCCCAGACGGCTCGCGCGTCATCGGCATTTTGTTCGCGAACTGGTACTGTAATGGAATGGAAGTACCTGTCGATGAGCCGCAGGCAGTCGCTTATTGGGACAAGCAAATTCCGAATGCGGAGAAATTCGCATCTACACGCCATTTGCTGTTCATGAATGGGTGTGACCACCAGCCGATTCAAACGGATCTGTCCAAAGCAATTGAAGTGGCGAAGAAGCTGTTCCCGGATGTGGACTTCGTTCATTCCAACTTCAATGATTATGTAGACGAGCTTCGTAAGGAGCTGCCTGAGAACCTGCAGACAGTACATGGCGAATTGCGCAGCCAACGTACAGACGGCTGGTATACGCTCGTTAATACAGCGTCCTCCCGCGTGTACTTGAAGCAAATGAACGCAGAAAACCAAACGCTGCTTGAGAAGGTAGCAGAGCCGCTTGCGGCAATTGCGCACCAAGCAGGCAAGCCATACCCGCACCACCTGTTCGTGTACGCGTGGAAGACATTGATGCAGAACCACCCTCACGATAGCATTTGCGGCTGCAGCGTCGACGAAGTGCACCGTGAAATGGTGACACGCTTCGAGAAGTCGAAGCATACAACAGAGACAATTATTAATGAAACGGTAGACAGCCTGCTGAAGCAGATTGATACATCCGTATATAGCGGCAAGCAAGCTGTGCCATTTACCGTATTCAACTCGACAGGATATAACCGCGACGGCGTAGTGGAAGTGACAATCGAATTGTCTCGCCGCTACTTCCGCGAAGCTCATCCGATGAAGCTGGCAGCGGAAATGAAGAAGGATCCAATCGTACCAGGCGCAGTTGTCGACGCAGACGGCAACGTGCTGGATTGCGAATGGGAAGATGCGGGCGTAGTCTTCGGTTATGACTTGCCGAAGGATAAGTTCCGTCAGCCATATATGGCGCGTGCAGTGAAGGTGCGCTTGCAAGTACAAGACATCCCTGCATTCGGTTATAAGACGCTTGCTTGGGTGACAGGCGCATCGAAGGAACAAGGGGCTAGCCTTGTGACAGGCGAATTCACACTTGAGAATGATCGCTTGAAGGCAGTTGTTGCGGAAGATGGTTCGCTTACGTTGACAGACAAATCGACAGGCCATACGCATGCTGGCCTTAACGTATATGAAGATGCAGGCGACATCGGGAACGAGTACATGTTCCGCATGCCGGCAGGTTCCAAGCCGCTTACGACGGCAGGGCTGAAGGCAGAGCGCAAGGTTGTAGAAAATACGCCATACCGTGCGGTAATCGAAGTGGCGCATAACTGGAGCATTCCGGTATCCGCTGACGATAAATTGGAAGAAGAGCGCCGTGACATTGTAGACTTCAACCTTCGCAAGGCACAACGCTCGACTGAATTGGTTACATTCCGCATCATCACTCGCTATACGCTCGATCGCGGTGCGAAGCGCGTTGATGTTCATGTAACGATGGACAACAAGTCCAAGGATCACCGCGTAAGAGCGTTGTTCCCAAGCGGCTTTGAGTCCGAAACACATTTGGCGGAATCGATCTTCGAAGCAGCACGCCGCAACAACATTCCGGCGAAGGAATGGGAGAACCCAAGCAACGATCAGCATCAGCACACATTTGTCAGCGTAAGCGACGGCAAGCTGGGCTTGACGGTTGCGAACAAGGGCTTGTTCGAATACGAAGTATCGCAAGACAACAAGAACACGATTGCAGTTACGCTGCTTCGCTCTTCCGGCGAGCTTGGCGACTGGGGCTACTTCCCGACACCAGAAGCGCAGTGCATCGGCGTTCATACGGCTGAATATGCAATCATCCCGCATGCTGGCGACGTAGTTGCTTCTGGCGCTTACGCAGAAGCACATTCGTTCCAAGTGCCTTGGGTTGTACGCCAAGTAGAAGTGCAGGAAGGCAAGTTCCCAGTGAACCATGCATTCCTGGCATGGAACGGCGAAGGCGTAGCGTTCTCCTCCTTGAAGATGGCAGAAGAGACAGGCGACATGGTCGGCCGTTGGTTCAACTTCAAGCATGAAGAAGCTGCTCTGAACGTATCGCTTCCAGAAGCTGCAAAAGGCTTCTACCGCAGCAATATCATGGAAGAAGTTCAAGAGAACATTGCTTCCACGAATAACCGTGAAGTAAGTGTTGCATTGAGCAGTGCTGAGATCTTCTCGCTCGGTATCCAAAAATAATAGGTTTCATCAGGAAAGACGCTTGCGAAGACTCGCAAGCGTCTTTTTTGTCGGCGCATAAGCATGAATAGCAATTTATATTTGTTTTGGAAACAGGAAAATAACCCCTTTACAAAATAGATTTTACCGCTAAAATAAATTTTAACGATAAAAATCATCTTAGTGGAGGGTTCCCTATGAAGCTGCTCTTGAACAACCGCGCATTCCGATTTCTATGGCTTGCCCAAATCATTTCTGAGCTTGGTGACGGTATTACACGGCTCGTTGTTATCTTTCTTGTCGCCCATTTATCAAGCGATCCGCTGGCTATTAGTCTTGTCGTACTCGCTAATGTACTGCCAAGCATGCTCCTTGGAACATTCGTAGGCCCGATCGCTGATCGCTTCCAGCGCAGCCATATCATGATGGCCGCTGATATCTACCGCGCGATCATTGTTGTCCTTCTTATCGCGTCTCAGAACAATTTATACGGAATTTATGCTTTAGTATTGCTGCAAAACATCGGCACCGTGTTTTTTGAGCCTGCGCGTTCCGCCATTGTGCCCAGTCTTATTGGGAAAGAGAACATCCCACAGGCCGTTTCCTTCTCGCAGGCTACTTATATGGCTATGAGGCTGGTGGGGCCATCGATTGCAGGGCTGCTAATTCCACTAGGTCATTTTGACCGGCTGTTCCTTTTTAATGGACTTACGTTTATGCTGTCTGCTTTGTTTATTTACGCGATGTCCAAGGCAACACCTACTCCTGATCGAACCCATGAAGATATCCAAGATGAACGCGGGGTGCGCAAGCAGTCAGTTGCTGAGAAGGAACCGTACTGGAAATCCTTGAAGGTGGGGCTGCGCACGATTTACCGCCACGATGGATTATTTGCACTCCTTCTGCTGCTTGTGCCGATCATGCTTGTCATTGGTGTTATTAATACAAACTTGAATGCGGCTTTGCTGCAAACCTTCCGCATCCCGGCCGAGCATTTTGGCTTCATTTCGAGTATGGTTGCGGTAGGCAGCATATTAGGGGCGCTCGCTGCACCTTATCTCATGAAACGGATGGCTTCCAATGTTCTGCTGCTCGGGGCAGTCGGGGTTATCGGCTTGTTCTGCTTGCTCATTGTTCCGTTGCACTCGCTGTATCAAGAAAGCGGGGTACTCAGTGTATATATATGGTCGATTGGTCTTGGTGTATCAATGGCCTGCACGAACGTGCCGCTCAGCAGTCTGTTTATTACGATTATGCCAGATGAAATGAGAGGCCGCGGATCAGGCGTATTCGACTCTGTATCGCAAGCCGGCACCGTTCTGGGCATTGGCATAGGCGGGTTATTCGCTACTATGTTCGGCGTATTGTTTGCCACTGCGCTTGCAGGATTGTTGCTTATTATTGTCGTTGTCATTTTCCCTCTGTTAAAATATAACCAAGCACTTCGGACCACGAACGAAGCGAAAATGACAGGAGGAGACCTGGCGATGTCTTCTTCAGACTAAGGGAGGGGACAGCTTGCAAGAGCAGCGAGTAATTAACGATGTCGAGCTGTTGAAAATCATGCTGGATCCACGCCGGATGCAAATATTGCGGCTTGCGCAAGACGAGCCGATTACGGTGAAGCAGATGGCAGAGATAATGGATGAGAAGCCATCCAGACTGTATTACCACGTGAAGAAGCTGGAGGAGGCTCAGCTGCTGGAACTCGTTGAGACGAAGCAGCAGGGGAATCTGATCGAGAAGTATTATCGATCAAATCAAGGGCCACGCAGCTATACGTTGGGGAAGGAATTATCACAGGAGAATTCCAGCCTAATTGTGCAAGAGCTTCTGCGCATTACTCATCAAGGCATAGATGTAATCGAGGACGGAATGCGAAAAGGACAGTACGGGGAGGACTTGCTTGCGGAAGCAAAGATTGCCTATACGTCAATGACGCCGATGGGCTGGGCGGAGAAAGCGTATTATGTACAGCAGGCGATCGCATCCAACTACACGCCGCCGCCTTTCAATCCAGACGAGTCCTCGATTGCTAATGATGAACAATTGCGAGAGCAGACGACCAAGGATGAATACGTGTTCGTCATGCTCAGCTACCGCCTGAAAGATGTCCCGAATCGGGAATCTGTCGATGGTAACGAGAATGAATCATGAATGATGAATGATGAATGATGAATGATGAATGATGAATGATGAATGATGAATGATGAATGATTGACGGAAGTCTTTGTTCCAATTTGGAAAAATGTTGAGGTTAATCGAATATGCAGAAGAACACCCACCCTCCATGCTTGAGATGAGCAGGAGGGTGGGTGTTTGTTTATGGAGGTGTGTACGGTGAATGCAATGCTCCTCCAAGTTGTGTATGGAATCGGTTAGAACAGAAATGTGTTACCCGCCGATGATTGTAAGTTCCTTCGGATAAGACGTTAACACCTCAACACCGTCTGCGGTTACGATGACATCATCCTCGATGCGCACGCCAGCTACCTTCGGCACATAGATGCCCGGTTCAATCGTGAACAGCATGCCCGGCTCAAGCACATCCTCGTTGCGCTCATGTACAGATGGGTACTCATGGACATCGATGCCGAGGCCATGACCGAGACGATGGGTGAAATAATCTCCGTAGCCTTTGTCCGCAATGACCTTGCGTGCCGTGCGATCAAGGCTGCCGAACGTAACACCTGGCTTCACAGCTTCAATGGCTGCTATGTTCGCGGCGAGCACCGTATTGTAAATTTCCTTGCAAGTATCATTCACTTCACCTACGGCGAATGTGCGCGTAATGTCAGAGGCATACCCGTTCGCGTATACGCCCATATCGAACAAGAGAAGCTCGCCTTCCTTGATTTTGCGGGAACCTGGCACTCCGTGCGGTAGTGCTGCATTCTCTCCAGCCAGCACCATCGTGCTGAAGGATGGGCCGTCTGAACCAAGCTTCTTCATCAAATATTCAAGCTCTGCCACCATTTCGATTTCACTCATGCCCACTTTAACTCGGCTTACGCCTTCCAGCAGAACAGCTTCGACAAGTCGAACTGCTTCTTTCATGCGAACGACTTCTTCCTCCGATTTAATGACACGCATCGCCTGCAGGATTGGGCCTGCATCTACGAAGCTTTCCGCTGCTGTGGCACTCGTTAATGCTTCATAGCGCTGTACGGACATATGTCCTTTCTCGATCGCGAAGCGAGCTGCCTGTTGGGGCAGATGCTGCTTCAGGATGTCATAAGGGTTGTCTGTATCTGTATGGGTAGCAATCTGTTGCACCACAGATACAGCGGCTGCTTTGTCCCCGTCCAGTACAGGTACAATCAGTGTTGGTTCGCCTTGTTGAGGGACTACGATTCCAAGGAAGCGCTCATGCGGATCACAAGCAAAGCCAGTCAAATAATAGACATGCTTCGGATCGGTAATCAGCATCACGTCAATGCCGCTTTGCTCCATGGCGGAATGGAGCTTGTTCCATTTATCATTCATCGAAAATCTATCCTTTCGTACGTTGGAATTAGGTGGTGTAAGGTCATTGCTAGTATTGCTTCTATTTTCGACTGTACCATGACCGATTGAAAATTGCGAATAGACAAAATAAAAAAAGGAGTATTATATATAATACAGACTGATTATTTTCATGTGTTTTCATAACATGTGTTTTATACTGTATTAGTATCATGCCAATTATCGCCACGAGGAAAGGAATGACCGTCATGAACACTATGAAGACTCGCACGAACCATCAAGCAAGCGAACGCTTTGAAGACCATCGTGTCGATTCCGTTACCCATTCACAATCATCCACTATGCGTGGAGCAGACATTGTCGTAGACTGCCTGAATCGTCAAGGCGTCACTCATATATTTGGAATTCCAGGGGCTAAGGTTGACAGCGTTTTTGACGCACTTGTTGATCGTGGCCCCTCTTTAATTGTGTGTCGGCATGAACAGAACGCAGCGTTCATGGCTGCCGCGGTAGGGCGATTAACAGGCAAACCTGGGGTGTGCCTGGTGACATCTGGACCAGGGGCTTCCAACTTGGCAACAGGTCTTGTTACCGCAACGGCGGAAGGGGATCCAGTGGTTGCCTTAGGTGGTGCTGTATCTCGTGCAGATCGCTTGAAGCGGACACACCAATCCATGGACAATGCAGCGTTGTTCCAGCCAGTTACGAAGTACAGCGCAGAAGTGCAGCATCCAGACAACCTGCCGGAGGTACTGACGAACGCCTTCCGTGCAGCGACTTCTCCCCGTCAAGGTGCAGCCTTCGTCAGCCTGCCGCAGGATGTAATTACTAGCCCGGTAGAGGTATCGGCGATTGGGCCATTGCCTTCGCCACGGCTTGGAGCGGCTCCTTCTGAAGGAATAGCCGAGGCGGCTGAAGCTTTGCGCAGTGCGCGCATCCCAGTCATTCTCCTTGGGATGCGGGCAAGTTCGCCAGAAGCGGTATATGCGATTCGCCAGCTGGTTGCCCTTACGAATATTCCGGTTGTAGAGACCTTCCAAGCGGCAGGTGCCATTTCTCGCGAATTGGAGGCTCACTTCTTCGGCCGTATCGGATTGTTCCGCAATCAGCCAGGGGACGAGCTGCTTGAGCAATCGGATGTTGTGCTGACCATTGGGTACGATCCCGTGGAATACGATCCGAAGTTCTGGAATCATGATGGCAAGCGCCACATCATTCATCTGGATGATGTCCAAGCCGACATTGATCATGATTACCAGCCTGAGATGGAGCTGCTCGGAAGCATCGATCGTACCGTGCAGGAATTGACGAAGCACTTGGCCGGTTTGCAGCGGACACCAGAAGCGAATGTGCTGTGCGATTCCTTGCTTGCAAAGCTGGTAGAGGCATGCGAGCCGCCGCAGAAGGTGAAGCCGGGAACGGTTCATCCCTTGCAAATCATTCATGGTCTGCGCAGCGTCATCGATGATAACGTTACGGTAACGTGTGACGTGGGCTCTCATTATATATGGATGGCGCGTTACTTCCGCTCTTATGAGCCGCGCCGCCTGCTGTTCAGCAACGGCATGCAGACACTTGGCGTCGCCTTGCCTTGGGCCATCGCTGCTGCCTTGGTTCGTCCGCAGGAGAAGGTTGTATCCGTATCAGGGGATGGGGGTTTCTTGTTCTCTGCGATGGAGCTTGAGACAGCCGTACGCTTGAAGCTGCCGATTGTTCATCTCGTCTGGAATGACGGCACGTACGATATGGTTGCGTTCCAGCAGCAAATGAAATATGGCCGGACTGCAGGTGTCGAATTCGGCCAGCCGGACATGGTGCAGTTCGCGGAGAGCTACGGAGCCACTGGCTACCGAGTCACAGATCCTGCCGAGCTGGTGCCGACACTGAAGAAGGCGCTTGAAGCAGAAGGGCCTGTCGTCATCGACATTCCGGTCGATTACAGTGATAATATCGCGCTTGGAGATACGCTGCTCCCAGATCAATTCCACTAAGAATGCATCTGGCAGCGTGAGAAAAGTACAGCTTGCAACAAGGAGGAACAGATAAGATGAATGCCGTATTGGAACATCCGGTCAACACAACATTACGTCCATCGGACTCGTATACAACAACGGAACGAGAAGCGGAACACCGCTCAGAGCAGCCAAGCACCATTTTCCAGACATCTACCATGAGTGCCCTGCTCGACGGTGTATTCGAGGGAAGCATGACAATGGCTGAACTGAAGCAGCATGGCGACTTCGGTATAGGCACATTCAATGAATTGGATGGGGAATTAATCGCCTTCGATGGAGACTATTATCGCCTGCGCTCCGACAGCAGTGTAACGCCCGTGAAGCCGCAAGACGGAACTCCATTTGCTTCCGTAACGTTCTTCCAGCCAGTCAAGACATTCCGTGTGAACCAGCCGATGAGCCGCAGCGAGCTGGAGCAGCTAATAGACAGTCTGCTCCCGAGCTTGAACCTGTTCTATGCGATTCGTATTGACGGGGAGTTCGAACGTGTAGTAACACGTACCGTTGCGAAGCAGAAGCCGCCATTCCGTCCGTTCTTGGAGGCAATCGAATCTCAGCCAACATTCACATTGGAGAAGAAGAAGGGTACTGTAGCAGCGTTCCGCATGCCAGCTTTTGCTCAAGGGATAGCTGTAGCGGGCTATCACCATCACTTTGTTGATGATGCGCGCACAGGCGGCGGGCATGTGCTGGACTTGCAGCTTAAATCAGGCATCGTACAGATAGGCAAGCCGTCAGAGGTTCATATGCATTTCCCTGAGACGGAAGCATTCATGAACGCTGACCTGACAAGCCGCGATCTCGACGCAGAAATTGCGAAGGCAGAAGGTTGATCCGCTAGTCAAACGTGCTGGTAAGCAAGCGTAGAACCCGCACGTTGAACGTACGCATCGTACCTGTACACTGTACTCGTACATTCATAGTACCCGTACAGTGTGCATTTGAATTGCAGCATCAGCGTGTACATGAGTAAGTCTACAATATGCCAAGAAGGCCTGAATGGGAGAGTATGGAGCCTGTTTGGGTCTTTTTTTATTAAGGAGACAAGGTTGTGTGTGATGGTTAATGAAGGGTAAATCCCCTGATGCCTTGATGGGAGTGGGCATCAGGGGGGTCGGATGATGATACTGCACTTTGAAAGATGAGGCAGCCCTAACTCATGCGAGCGACAGTAAACGATGTGGCAAGCGCGGAAATTTCATTGGACAATTGCACTGCGCTAACGGCATGACGCAGTTCCACAGCGTAACAGAATTCGTAGAAGCCCCCGAGTGTGGCTTTGAAATTCGTTTCCCAATAGTTCGTCATTAACCAAGCATAGGTAGACGGCTTAGCGTCCTGGGACTGCTGGGTATGAACAAGTCTGCGGCCATGCTCAAGCGAACCCAACTGAAGCAGCGGTGTATCGGGCATGGAGAGAAGAAGTGTAAGCCCTTCGGACTTTGAACCTGTATGGTCTGTCGCTGGAGCGTTATCGCTAGAATCAGCTGGATTAGGATGCGATGCATGCGTATGATTGCACCATGCTAGACCTTCTTGAATGCACGTATAATCCAGGCAGGTTCCTGGCAGTTGATCGATCCATGGACGCACGATGGCTCCTGCTTTCTCTACGTATAAGGTATCTCTGCGATAATCGCCTGTCGTGAACGGCAGTGCGACATATACGTTCTCGGGAAGCCATACGCTGTCTTTGTGAAGCCGAACGGATATTTCGACCCGATTCGATGCAGCATATACCTTCAGGAATAGTGCATAATAACTCATTCCTTCGATCGCGTAAGTCAGCTCTATTGTCGCATACAAAGGGCCATTCTCGATTGGACGTGCACGGACGAGGCGGCCGATGCTTCGCTCTACGTTTATACCCTTGCGATTGCGTCCCATCCGGCTGCGAACAGCCCAGACTTGGCTCTGATCACTAGAATCAGCAGCCGGAGTGACCTCATAAATGGGTGTGAATGCACCGTACTCGCGATTGGCTGCCAGCATTTCGCATCCCGTTTGTTTATTGAGCCAAGAGATAATGCCCTCATCTTCCTTCCATTCAATCCGTACAAATGGCGATTCAATCGTATGCTGAGCAATACGAATGGGGCCATGCGCAGACTCCCCTGCATGCAAGTCATCTATATCATAGACTCTATCGCTTCCCATAAGGCGGGTATTGGATGTTGTCAGATTTGTTGGTTGTGCTGGTGCCTTATGGAGCCTCAGGAAGCATTCTTCACCCGCACCAAGCGTGACTTGAACGACAACGGACTGTGGGTGAGGGGACTGGTGCGGGAGCACATTCCCGGTATCTTCGTGCACGACTTCCAATCCGCCTTCAAATAGAGCAGGCTCCCATCCGTCCAAGGATAGGGTAACAAGCTTGGTAGCGGGTGCATGCTCCGTGTTCACAATGCGATAGCGAAATGGACGCTCTGGATATAGAGGCGAAGCACCTTGCGCGAACAGCACCTGATCCAGCGCTTGGTGTGCGAGGCGGCTGGCCTCGGCTGCATAGGCCTGCTTGCGTACTTCGAGCAGCTGTACGTTCGGGTGCCATGGCTCATAGATGGAGGAATGGTAGCCCCACGTATGCTCCGCATACATGACAAGTGCTTGCTCGACTTGATTCAGCTTCGAGATGTCCACGATGCTGGCCTTTGAATCGAGACGCTTGACCTTGCGCAGTGTGCGCTGCGCGTCACGGAACAGCTGTGTATGCATGGCTGTCGAACTGACACCGTCAGACCACCAATCCGGCCAATCTCCAGTATAGACCGGCAATTGGTCAACATTTTCCTGCTTCAATCTAGCGAAGAAATCATGAAGCGTCGTCATCTCAATGTGAATTGTATCGCCGTATTGGGCGTTCCAATCACGAATGAACTCCATAATCCGGCCGTTGGGTGCGGCATTGTCTGTTCCTAGACCAGACAGCATGACCGGTACAAAGTCATAGGGGTACCCTTCTTCCTCAAGCTGGCATACATAACGGTGCATACGGATGCGGGCAATATCGTCATGATGCGCATCGATTAACTGGTTATCGAATTCGTCTTGGATCATATATTTGCCGAGTGCATCGGGACATAATCCAAGTTCGTTGCCGAACATGTAGTGCTCTCCGTTCCAGACGAGCAATCTCTCGCCATTCGGCGCCTGCCACCAGAAGGGAGTCTGTTTGCGGCCAAGTGCGAACATGCCGTGGTGGGTGTGGATGCAGCTGAATAAATGCTTGATGCCATTGTCGAGGAGGCTCTGGGCATACCCCCATCCATAGCCGTTAATGTCAGCAGTCATCGCTGAGTCCACCTGATGCCCGATCGACTCTGCGTATGTCTGTGCTTTACGATGAATGCTATGCAATAAGGAATAGCCCGGCAGCTCGGTCATATTCAAATATGTACCGGACAGCTCGATGTTGCCGCTGCGCACAGCCTCCGCGAATTGCTCGCGTTCATTCTCCGAAGCTTGCTCCAAGAACCGTTCCACTGCCCAGAATGTCTCGCAGGTCCAACGAAATCCCCTCCATTCCGGTTTCGTTCCGTTCGATGCTTGCTGCACGATGTTCAGCGCCTGTCGAATAAATTCGACGTGATAACGCTCGATCTTCTCCTGGCGTTCCGTATATCCGATGTCCGTATGGGAATGGTGTATTGCATAAATGGTCCAAGTCCGCTTCGGGGAGGGGGTTACCGCACGTGCGATATGCTGTTCGATGTTCATCGTGTAAGGCCTCCAATTCCATTTCAGATAGGTAACACAAGTAATGAAGGAAACCTTCTGCTCCATTCCGGCTTCAGAAGGTCAGTGACATGGTAGCGAAGAGCAGAGATCGTGTGTCCCTGTCTTCTCTCCTGTATGCCCTCATTGTAAGAAATGGAGGGAAGGTTGTATTTGGACTGGTTGGCTTTGTTTTTGTAAAATACGGACATCATTATGCGTTCGGACGTTGACTCGGATCTGTATCGGGATGAGTGTGGTTGAGATCTCGGCGACGGTAACGTGCAGGAGATACTCCGAGGAGCTGAGTGAATACTCTTGTAAAATAATGCACCGACTCGAAGCCACACTGTGAGGCGATATGCTTAATGGCTGCATCAGTATCGAGTAGAAGCTCCTTGGCTAATTGGATACGCCGTTCTTGTACATAATGGATGAACGTCTGACCGCCATGCTGCATGAACAGTCGGGATAGATGACGGGGAGAAATGTGCAAATGCTGTGCCACGATCTCAAGCGACAGCGGTTCACTAAGGTTATCTGCTAAGTACAGACAGGCTCTGCGGAACAGATCATTCGTGCCGATAGACATGTTCGCGGCGCCTAAAGACACTTCCGGGAGCTGGTAGGAATGCGGCGCGAATAGCGGCAGCATCGAATACAGCAGTGCCCCAGCTGTCGATTGCAGCACCGCAATCGGGTAAGCGGCTTGTCCCTGCCCATTCGCATTATCGAACATGTACAGTAGGGCGCCCCACAGCGCTGCTGTTACTGACTTCTCCGCTGAAGGAATAACAGGGACAGCATCCTGTGCCAGTACTTGATAGGCATGAGCGTAAGCATCTGCCGAATCTGATTCGATGATGTCGAAGGCGACGTAACATAGCGCAAGACCCTCGTCACTGCGAATCTGATGCCAGATGCCAGGTCGGGAACAGAAGGCAGTTCCTGAGGATAGCGGATAATGCTTGCCATCGTCGATATATTCTCCGCTCCCTTCCATGACGTAGCACATTTCAAAAAAAGAATGTCGATGCAGCGTGTTATGGTAATGCTGAGGCATGAATCCCCAGTAATGGACATGATAGCGCATAGGCCCGCAGTCGATCTGGGTGGCGTATATATTGAGCGAATGATTTGCTTTTTTATATGCAGTAGGATTTACGAGCATCGTAGGTTCTCCTTTGTGTACCATACGTATGTTTAACATGATGTTTGGTTGAAATGCAGCTGCGCAGCGAAGTTCTGTTTCCCCGCAGTATGGCCTTGATCACTCTTAATCCTCCTTGTTCGGCGAAAGGATATGCTTGCCAATGGCGTAGAAGAAAATTCCTACGAAAACACCTACCCCCAAATACCACGATCGAGTTTGATCAGCATCCTCCCCTAACTGTGCTAGCAGGGTATCTTGATCGGTAGAGACGAGGAGGGTTTTGTTCTCCTTGAGCGGGACGAGCTGTCCCTCTTGCACGTGGACGGCAATAATTGAGCTTCTGCCAGGCCGAATGCCTCGATAGGCACATCTATTTTCTTTTGAAAAGACTCCGTCATTGCATATTAGGTATATTTCATCCTGAATCTCCGCTCCATACACCATCGCTGGTCTTAATATAAGATGTCCAGTCAGCAGCAGCCATTCATTAGAACGGATCGGGTATCCAGCTACAGCTGCATCTTTTGCGAGCCAGTAGTTAATCTCATCGGGAGTACTAGGATAGTTTCTGTTTCTCCTTTTGTTGGGGACGTAAGTTTCTCTTTGCAGCAGTGCAAATGCAGGTTGAACGTAATCGGAATCTCCTGTTAGAGACGCGGCTGTCATTTTTCCTTCAATAATTTGATAACCGTTCTGTGACAAATCGATCGTCGTTTTTGGCTTTATATTTTCCAGCTTCGTAATCAGGCTGCGGGTCTCCCTTTCTTTACCTGTCCCAGTAGGAAAATAATGATGATAATCAATGCTAGGGAGGCTACGACAATAAGATCAAATAGAAAGCCTTTATTAAGTGTTTTTTTTGTGAAAATCAACTGTAAAGTGAGGCAACAATTGGAACTGTCTCTTTGCTATGACGTTTGTTACAATAAAATTTACCAGTATTTTAGTATCTAAATAAATCGGTTTTACGAACACGGTATGTATGCAGTTGAATCGTATCAATTTACCGGGCAATTGAGTTCGAATTCACATAAGTGTCACATATAACGCTTTCAGCAGCCATGTTGTTCACAATTCGTCACAGCAATTGATCGTCCGGTTATGGGACAATATGGATGGAAGCTGGAAATCATCATATGGAGGGGACGGACGATGTTGTTAACGGCAGAACAGCTGGAACAGTGGAGTGGTGATACCGTGGAGCGAATGGAGACGCGCAAAGCAGCTTATCAATTGCTGGCTGATTTCCTGGGAGAAGTTCCAACACTAGATGTCATCATGGCATGGCGGAACGGGCAGGAGCTTAAGTTGTTGTCATCCGGTTCCGAAGGGGCCCAGAAGCTGTGCAGTATGCTCACGAACATGTCGATTAACGAAATGTACGCCGTATACTCCTCGCTGCGAGACGAGTATTTGCGCTTGTTCGGCTCTTCAGGCCAACTGCCTGTAGCGCCTTGCGAGACCATGTATCGTGCGAGCGAGCAAATGTTGCCTAAATCATACGCTCATGATGTGCGGCAAATGTATGCTGAATTCAGTTTATATTTCAAGAAGATGAACGGAGAGCCTGACGACCATATTTCCATAGAATTGGAATTCATGGCTGTTCTCATCGAGAAGATGATGAACAATGTGGCCTCGAAGGAGCGTTACGAGCGCTATATGAATGGCCAGCGCGAATTCGTGCTGGATCATCTGAAGAGCTGGGCGCCACGCTTCGCTGAGGACTTGGCACAGCATGCTGAACATCCAATTTATAAGGCAATTGGAATGCTGCTAAGAGAGTTCATCGCTAAGGAAGCCGCATGGGCAGAACAGATGAAGATCGCATAGTTGCACATTCTGTATCGATATTGATGCAGTAAGATAGAACGAAATCGAGATGCCATGCATATGACAAGGGACCTTTCCACACAAAGGTCCCTTCTTCTCTATACGGACTTGCACGTAATGCCGCGCCAATAGATCGTCCAAGCGGCTTCAAGATTGCTCTCGAATCGGCTTACGCCTCCGTACAGAAGCTGTACGAACAGCCCGTCCAATATCGAGATGAATGCCTTGGCTGCCTGCTCGGGATGAACACCGTGAATTTCTTGTGAGCGCAGCGCCTGTGCCATGCGGGGAATGAGCCCCTTCTCCAGCCGCTCGATGAAGGAGTGCATGCGTTCAAGGACAGGCTCTTGCAGCGATGGAGGCGGGAAGAAGGCGACCCGCAGCATAAATTTGAGCACATCATACTGGCTGTACCGGTGACGGTAGGAGTCAAGCAGCAGCTTCAACTGATCGTAGAGCGGCAAATGCTCATGCTTGTGGAAAAAGTCCGTGATCCAGTTTAATTCATCGACAAATACAGATTGCAGCACGTGCAAAAACAGATCTTCCTTGCTCTTATAATGCGCATAAATAGATGGCTTCTTAATGCCGACTTCCTCGGCAACTTTGGACAAGGAAGTTCCGGCATAGCCATACTTGGCAAAATGGGATAGAGCGATAAGTTGAATGCGGTTGGCAGTCAAAGGGAAACCCTCCATTCTTCGCTGTTCCATAACTACCTATCGTTCGTTCGACGAAAATTATGTCATACGGTTGAAATCGTTGTCAATGACATATTTGAAAGCGGAGAATTCGGGTATAGTAATTCAATATGGATTGTTCTTCCTTCGCCTCTTGATTAAGACATATTGCAGGATTATATAGTAGGATGCCTGTATAAGGCTAAGAAGCATGTTAGATACAGATATTTAGAGATGGGGGAGCATGCGGATGAGGAGAGCACTGCAGGTAGGTTTGTTTTTGATCTTATTGATGACGCTAGGTCTATACATAAACGATACGTTCGGGCATACCATTGCTACATCGTTAAGTATTATGACGACACTCGCGGTCATTACGCTTGCCGTTATTATTTTTATGGAAAATAGGCATCCTTCCAGCACGGTTGCATGGATTCTGGTGCTGGCACTCGTTCCTGTAGTCGGATTTATTTTCTATATGCTATTTGGTCAAAATTATCGCAAGCGGCGCCGTTATGCCCGCAAGGCTGTCCAGGATCGGCAAGGGTATGCCTTCATTGATAATGAATCGCTGACACGCAGGGAGCAGGTATTCGCTACCTTCAACCCTGATGAGCGCCAGCTTCTGCGGCTGACGAGCCGACTTAGTAAGAGCCCGATATCATTCGGCTCCGATACGCGGATTTTGAACAATGGGGAAGAGACGTTCTCTGCGCTCATTACGGAATTGAACCAAGCGCAGCATCATATTCATATGGAGTATTATATCTATCGGGATGACGACATCGGACGATCGCTTAAGCGAATACTGATTGATAAGGCAGCTGCTGGGGTTAAGGTTCGCTTCATGGTGGATGCGGTAGGAAGCATGCATCTACCGAAGACATTCTTGGCGGATCTGCGAAATGCCGGGGTCGAGGTGGCGGTGTTTGGTGCTGTGAAATTCCCGCTGTTCTCGAATCGGGTGAATTACCGGAACCATCGCAAAATTGTTGTCGTGGACGGAAACGTCGCTTTTATCGGCGGGTTGAATGTAGGAGATGAGTATTTAAGCCGCAGCAAGACGTATGGCTTCTGGCGCGATACTCATATGATCGTCCGAGGCGAAGCGGTGAAGACGATGCAGATCATTTTCCTACAAGATTGGTGCCATACGACAGGATGCAAGTTGTACGATCCAGAATACTTGACTCCACAGCCAACGGAGTCGGCCTCAGGCGCGGTTCAGATGATCGCAAGCGGCCCCGATCAAGAATTCAAAACGATGAAAAATGTATTCTTCTCGATGCTGACTTCGGCCAAGAAATCAATCTGGATCGCAACGCCTTACTTTATTCCGGATGAGGATATCTTTACAGCCTTGCGTGTAGCAGCGTTGTCTGGTGTGGACGTAAAGCTGCTGTTCCCGGCTAAGCCGGATAAGTGGCTGCCGTTCCTGGCATCGCACTCCTATTTCCCGGGACTCATGGAGGCGGGGGTTCGCATCTATGAATATGAGAAGGGCTTCCTGCACTCGAAGCTCATTATTGTGGACGGAAAGATGGCGACGATCGGAACGGCCAATATGGATATGCGCAGCTTCCACTTGAACTTCGAGGTGAATGCACTGCTGATGCGTACAGAGAGTGTTCAGCAGCTCGTAGAGGAGTTCGAGCTTGATCTGCAGTCGGCCGCACCGATCGTAGAAGAACAGTTCGCACGCAAAAAAGTGTTCACGCGCTTTCTTGAATCGGCCGCACGTCTATTCTCACCGCTGCTGTAGGCCTAAGTGGACTATAGTGGTAGTTGGAATAGATTGACTCCATGTGTGGTTTGTGGCATGATTAATTAGAACTCCTTTTGAGAACGATTTTCATTATCTGTGGAATGCGGGAGGAACGATCATGTCTGTATTGAACACACGCTCTCTTACGTTATCGTACGGGGAAACCTCTATTATAGAAGATTTAACGGTAAGTATACCTGAAGGTAAGATTACGGTGCTGATTGGCAGCAACGGGTGCGGCAAGTCGACGCTGCTTCGCTCCCTTGCCCGCTTGCTGAAACCTACGCTTGGTACGGTTCTTCTGGACGGTAAAGATATTCATCGTTCCAGAACGAGGGAAGTTGCGCGTAAGATGGCGATCTTGCCTCAGGGGCCAACAGCGCCAGAAGGGTTGACAGTTCATCAGCTTGTGAAGCAAGGACGTTATCCATACCAGACCTGGCTGAAGCAGTGGTCGGAAGAGGATGAGCAGCTTGTACGCCATGCGCTGAAGGTGACAGGTCTTGAGGAATTGGCTGATCGTCCAGTAGATGCCTTATCCGGCGGTCAACGACAACGGGCGTGGATCGCCATGACGCTCGCGCAGAATACGGATATCGTTCTGCTCGATGAACCGACAACGTATTTGGACTTGAGCCATCAAATCGAGATACTGGATTTATTGTATGATTTGAACCGGAATGAGGGCCGTACCATCGTGATGGTTCTTCATGATTTGAACTTGGCTTGCCGTTATGCCGATCATATTATTGCTGTGCGCAATAAGGGCATTCATTCACAGGGAGCTCCAGAAGATGTGCTGACGGTTGACATGGTGAGGGATGTATTCTGCATGGAATGCATCGTATGCGATGATCCTCTGTTTGGTACGCCGATGTGCGTGCCGCGCGGCAAAGGGCGCATCTGCGGCGAACGTTGTGAACGCAAGGATGAATGCGTAGCGAATACAATGCTGCAATCAAGCGCTGTATAAAGGAAGTATGAACTTTAAAAGATGTGGACGGGGTAATCTAAGAAGCTGTTTGGCGTTGCCAAACGGCTTTTTTTGCACCTTTATTGCCCCTCCTTTTTCCAACTGATATGCTTGGACTATCAATTATGACATATGATCATCGGAGGGAAATTCATTTGTGGAGTAATCGTAACGTATGGATTGTGCTCTGTGGCGAATTTATCGCCGGCCTGGGGCTTTGGACGTCCATTATCGCGAATTTGGAATTTATGCAGCATTATGTGCCATCAGACTTTATGAAGTCATTGATTTTATTCACTGGCCTTCTCGCAGGTGTGCTCATTGGGCCATATGCAGGGAAAGTGATCGATTCGTATCGCAAGAAGAGTGTCCTTATCTGGGCCGGTATCGGACGGATGGTAAGTGTCTGCTTCATGTTTCTCGCCATTGCACAAGGCTCGGTCTGGTGGATGATTCTATTTGCAGTGTGTCTGCAAATATCCGCAGCCTTTTATTTTCCGGCGCTTCAATCGGTCATTCCACTTATCGTTCAAGATAAAGATCTTATCGCATTGAACGGAGTCCATATGAACGCTTCTACGATTGCTCGTATTATCGGAACGGTGGCAGCCGGTATGATGCTGTCTGTCATGAGCTTGTCTGCCTTGTACACAGCATCGCTCGTCGCCTATGGACTTCTTCTTGTCTCCACGTACTTCCTTGATATTGATGAGGGGGCTAAGGAAGACCGCAGCCAGAAGCGTAAAGAGAAGCAAGGCGGCGGATTCAAGGAGATTGTCCCGATGCTCAAAGGGATGCCTGTTGCTCTTATGGCGCTCTGTCTATCGATTATTCCAGGATTCTTTATTGGGAGCTTCAACTTGATGGTCATTAATATTAGCGAAATGCATCAGGATACGCAAATTAAGGGCTGGCTCTATGCAGCTGAAGGCATCGCCTTCATTCTGGCTGCATTCTTCGTGAAACGCATATCCGGTCAGCGCGATCTATTAAAGCAATTGTTCGCACTGTCCTTCATTATCGCAGCTGCGCAAGGGCTGCTATTCTTCGCTCATGTGAAATGGATGACGCTTGTGGCGTTCGGACTCTTTGGCTTTGCAGCTGGATTCTTCTTCCCCTTGTTGTCGACGTATTTCCAGAAGTCGATTCCGAAGGAACTGCATGGCCGCTTCTTCTCATTCAGGACGATGCTGGATCGGGTCATGTTCCAAGTGGTGCTTCTTGCGGCAGGTTTCAGTCTGGATACGATAGGCTTGCCTTACATGGTACTGATATTCAGCGCGCTATCGCTAGCTATCCTTTTGTATGGAATGGCTCATACCGTTGGCTCGACGTCCAAGCGCAAGCAGGACACCGAGAAATCGGTTATATGAAAGTAAGATATTCGTAAATGGGCTGTGTACAGGAGGGTTCCCAAATGTTCCGTAGAAGGAATATGATGGGAACTTTTTCTGTATGAGAAAAGGAGAGTGTACACCCCTTGTGGAATAGGATGTAGGGAAGTATCGATTTTGAGGACAGAGGAGGACGGAACATGAAACGGTCTGAGGAAATTATACAGAAAGCGGAACGATTCGGAGCGAGGAACTATCATCCGCTTCCTGTCGTAATCGAGAAGGCAGAAGGAGTGTGGGTTGAAGATCCAGAAGGGCGTCAATACATGGATATGTTAAGCGCTTACTCTGCCTTGAACCATGGTCATCGCCATCCGAAGCTGATCGAAGCTCTTGTGAATCAGGCGAATCAATTGACGCTTTGCTCACGTGCCTTCCATAGCGAACCGTTATCTCGTCTGAGCGAACAGTTGGCAGCATATACAGGCAAGTCCAAGATACTGCCTATGAATACGGGCGCTGAAGCAGTTGAGACTGCTCTCAAGGCGGCACGACGCTGGGCATATCGCCATAAGAGCATTCCGCGCGATCAGGCGGATATTATCGTATGCAGTGGCAACTTTCATGGTCGTACCATTACCGTTACCTCATTCTCTTCCAGTGAAGAATACAAAGAAGACTTCGGCCCCTTCACACCAGGCTTCACGATCATTCCTTACGGCGATGCCGAGGCACTGGAAAGTGCAATTACATCGAACACGGCTGCATTCCTCGTAGAACCTATTCAAGGAGAGAACGGAATTGTAATGCCGCCAGATGGGTATTTACGCAAGGTACGAGAGATCTGTACCCGACATCATGTGCTGTTCATTGCAGATGAAATTCAGACGGGATTCGGACGCACGGGCAAGCGTTTCGCCTGCGATTGGGAGCAGGTGATACCGGACATGTACATTATGGGCAAGGCACTTGGCGGAGGTGTGCTTCCGATTTCTGCTGTAGCAGCAGACGAAGCGATCTTATCCGTCTTTGAGCCAGGTTCGCATGGCTCAACCTTCGGCGGCAATCCGCTCGCTTGTGCGGTGGCCTCAGCGGCGCTTACCGTCCTTGAAGAAGAAGAGCTGGCAGAGCGCGCCGAACGGCTCGGATCATATTTCCAGAAGCAGCTTGCCAGCATATCCAGCCCGATTGTGAAGGAAATTCGCGGTCGTGGCCTGCTGATTGGCATGGAGCTAACGGAAGGGGCCAGGCTCTACTGTGAGGCTCTTATGCGTCTGGGTCTGCTCTGTAAGGAGACGCATGGCACGGTCATTCGCTTTGCGCCGCCACTGGTCATCACGGAAGAGCAGCTGGATTGGGCAGTAGAGCGTATTCGCAGTGTGCTGGTATCAGGGGCGATTATTGCTTGAACCACAAGAGGGTGACAACATCGCAATCTTCTTACTCGATAGAAGGTTTAAGTCATGCCTATTTAGTTAGAGAAGGAAATAGAAGTGATCATAGACGCAGTGAATAAGTAGAAGTTCGAATGGATATTCCAGAATTGTCATATCGAAGGGAGCGATCAGTATGACAGCACAGGACAGACAGATGAACATGCCATTATCTATTATTCAAGTACCATTCGGTCTAGGGGCAGGACGGCGTGGTGCGGAGTTAGGACCGGAATGCCTGATGCAGATCGGACTGGTGCGGCATCTCAATCAATTAGGGATTACTGTAGGAGAAGAACACCGTGTGGGCTGTACGGCTGCCGCCGTACATTCGGAGGCAGCAGCAACCGCAGCCCCAGTACGTAAGGCCAAGTATGTTGATGAAGTCATTGCGATGAGCGACGCCTTGTCCGAGCAGGTACAGGCATCTATAGAGTCGGGACGCTTCCCTCTGGTGCTGGGCGGAGATCATAGTATCGCCATTGGAACCTTGGCAGGTCTTACACAGCAATATCAGCAATTAGGTGTGATCTGGTTCGATGCACATGCAGACTTGAATACAGAAGAGACTAGTCCGTCAGGCAATGTGCATGGAATGTCGCTGGCCGTGGCGCTGGGGAGAGCCAGTTTGACCGAAGGTCAATGGAATTGGCCTGGCAAGCCTCTAAATCCGAAGAACATTGTGCTTGTTGGCTCCCGAGATTTAGATCCTGGCGAGCGTTCTTATATTCGTGAGCAAGGAATTGCATGCTTTACGATGCATGATATTGATCGCTATGGCATGCTGCATGTGATGAAGGAAGCCATCCGAATTGCCAGTGATGGCACAGATGGGGTTCATTTGAGCTTCGATGTGGATAGTGTCGATCCTGGTGAGGCTCCGGGTACGGGTACACCAGTACGAGGTGGGGTAAGCTATCGGGAAGCCCATCTTGCGCTCGAACTTCTGCATGAGTCTGGCATTGTGACCTCCGCTGAATTCGTCGAGGTGAATCCTTCACTGGATACAGACAATCGCACCGCACGGCTCGCGCTTGAGTTGATTGGCACCCTGCTTGGAGATCGAATCCTATAGGCTTCACTCCTATTTTTTCGCATAACATGGAAAGTTATACGATGGCATCCAGGTGAGGGCAGCATGCGGAGAAATTATCATAAACAAATTCATGTCCAATCCCAATCCTATGTTGTTCTGATGCAGGGTCGTCATCCGGCGATAGCCCTGTTAGGATGAGTTTTGAATAAGCTGGCATTGGATGGTTTTAGCCGTAGAGAAAGCTGCTGTGATTGCGTACAATATAGAAGGTATGGAACCTAATCCTAGCACGGAATGATAACGACAGCATTGCAGCGCATTAGCAGATAGGCGAGAAGCAGAAGCGGATCTTATTGCATCTCATGCCTATACTGTTTATGCGCTGATAGCTATGTAATGAAAGATCGTGACCAAGCGTGTGCATGATGAGAAGGGGATGTCGACGAAGGGGGAAGCGCGATGAAATATCGCAGTGTATTTGACATTATCGGCCCAATCATGGTGGGGCCATCCAGCTCGCATACAGCGGGAGCAGCGAAGATTGGTCGATTGGCAAGAAGTATTTTCGGCAGACAGCCGAAGCGGGTTCATATCTCCCTATACGGCTCATTCGCTGAGACTTACCGGGGGCATGCAACAGATGTTGCCATTGTTGCGGGTGTGCTCGATTACGATACGAACGATGCAAGATTGCCGGACTCATTGAAATATGCGGAAGAGGCAGGAATGGAAGTCATCATCACACCTGAGGAAGCTGTACCGGAGCATCCCAACACTGCCCGCATCCGGATGACGGACGAGCGCGATGAGATGGAGGTTGCAGGAATTTCAATCGGTGGCGGGAAGGTTGAAATTACAGAACTGGACGGGTTCAATCTGAAGCTCTCTGGACAGTGTCCTGCGATACTCGTTATGAACCATGACCGGTATGGAGTTATTGCGGGTGTGACCCATATATTGAGCGGAGAACAGGTGAATATCGGACATATGGAAGTAAGCCGCAAGGAGAAGGGGAAGATGGCGCTCATGGTCATTGAGACGGATGAGGCGATTGCCGAACCAATCCTGCAGCAAATTAGAGAGCTCCCTGGAGTAAATCGTGTGCTTCGTATGGAAGACTAAATACGATAGAAGGAAGGAGGAGTAGTTATGTTTCGCAATGTGGCGGAATTAATCGCAATTACTGAAGAACGACAGTGCAAAATCTCCGATGTGATGATTGAGCAGGAAATGGAAGTGCGTCAATGCTCGCGTGAGAAGGTGATCGAGCAGATGATGCGCAACTTGGATGTAATGGAGCAGGCAGTTGAGCGCGGCTTAGCAGGCGTTCGTTCCCATTCTGGGCTGACCGGCGGCGATGCGGTGAAGCTTCAACAATATATTCAATCTGGACAGTCCCTCTGTGGGGACACGCTGCTGGATGCCGTGAGCAAGGCGGTCGCTACGAATGAAGTCAATGCTGCAATGGGGCTTATCTGTGCTACGCCGACCGCGGGTTCGGCCGGGGTCGTTCCGGGTACCTTGTTCGCATTGAAGGACAAATTAAATCCTACCCGCGAGCAGATGGTGGAATTCCTGTTCACATCCGGAGCGTTCGGACTTGTCGTTGCGAACAATGCATCGATCAGCGGCGCAGCTGGCGGATGCCAGGCAGAAGTCGGATCAGCAGCTGGGATGGCTGCGGCTGCCATTGCCGAATTGGCAGGGGGAAGCCCTAAACAATCCGCACATGCGATGGCAATTGCGCTGAAGAACATGCTGGGGCTTGTATGCGATCCTGTTGCAGGTCTCGTGGAAGTGCCGTGTGTGAAACGAAATGCCATGGGCGCAGCGATTGCCATGGTCGCAGCAGATATGGCGCTGGCGGGTGTAGAGAGTGTCATCCCGTGCGATGAGGTGATTGAGGCGATGTTCCGCATTGGGCAGACGATGCCATCGACGATGCGGGAAACGGCGCGCGGAGGGCTTGCGGTTACGCCAACGGGAGAGCGATTGAAGCGGCAAATTTTCGGTGCGGAAGAACCGAAGGAAGAGGCTTAATCTTGAGGCATAATCGGGGAGCTTAATGCAACAGTGCAGCCCGACAGTGTTATCGAATAGGCGCAAGACTTAGGGAAATCAGGAAATAGGATTGCTGTGATTGACAGCGGATGAAGTGAGAATTGCAAACTTTAACTGACAGGCCATATACTGCACATACGATCAGGTGAGGAGGTGCGCCGATGCGGGAACGTCAGCCAGATTCGGCATCGTTGACCGAGCAGCGCAAGACAGAGCATATTCGAATATGCCTCGAACAACCAGTGAACGGAGTAGGGATAACAACAGGGCTGGAGCAATATCGCTTCGTCCATCAGGCACTGCCCGAAGTTGATTTTCGGGAGATCGAATTGAAGACAGAATGGCTTGGCAAGGAAGTTCGCACACCGCTGCTGATTAGCTCTATGACAGGAGGAAGCAGTCATGCGGCGCCAATCAATCGCAGGCTTGCTGTCGTGGCGGAAGCCCGTGGCTGGGCGATGGGTGTAGGCTCCGTACGCGCTGCGGTGGAGAATCCCGAGGTCGCGGGTACGTTCCGCATCCGTGACCTAGCCCCTACCATACCGTTATACTCCAATATTGGTGCCGTTCAGCTTAACGTTGGGATGGGAATTGAGCAGTGCCGCCGTGCGGTAGAGCTCGTCGAGGCGGACGGGCTTATTTTGCATTTGAATGCGATGCAGGAAGTGTTCCAGCCGGAGGGGGATGTCAATTTCTCCGGTCTGCTTCGCCGTATCGAGCAGCTATGCAGCGAGTTGGACGTGCCGGTCGGCGTGAAAGAGGTCGGCTGGGGCATTGCGCCGGATACAGCGAAGCAGCTTGTGGAAGCAGGCGTAGCCTTCATCGATGTTGCAGGGGCGGGTGGAACCTCATGGAGCCAGGTTGAGAAACTGCGTGCTCGCGATGCTGTCATGCAGCGTGCCGCGGAGGCCTTTGCCGATTGGGGCATTCCGACCGCAGTCAGTGTGCAGCAGGTACGCAAGGCGCTGCCGAATCAGCCTGTTATTGCGAGTGGAGGATTACATACAGGAGTCGATGCGGCCAAGTCGATTGCTCTTGGTGCCAATGTGGCTGGCTTCGGGCGCTCACTGCTTGCTGCAGCAGCAGATTCCGAAGAAGCGGTTGATAAGGTTCTGGCTCAGGTGGAAGCTGAGCTGCGGATTGCCATGTTCGGCATCGGGGTGCGCACGATACAAGAACTGCGTCATACAGAACGTATGGTTCGGCTGCTGTAATCGTCACAGTGGATTGAATATGTGATCGGCATAATTCGGGATAAACGGAATAATATCGTTATATCTATTGTTTTTATAGATAAAATATATAGTTTCCTCCCAATAATCCCTAGTTTTCGGTACAAAAGGCTAGAAAAACTCGATTTTGGAAAATAAAACCTGTATCCATACTATGGAAAATCCTTTATATTATGATTGGAATCACAATCTAACGTTCGGATTTAATAAAATCGTGATGAGGCCACCTCTCGAACGGGCGAGCGTCGATACCTATTTTGAGTGAGAAGGAAGGGTTGCATAAGGATGAAGCAATCAATTTTCGACTTTAACACCAAAACGGTAGTCGCCATCGGCATCGGGGCAGCATTGTACGGCTTGCTAAGCACAGTCACTATTCCGTTAGTGCCGCAGACCGGATTGCGTCCGGCAATTGCCATTCTGACCATCTTCGGAGCCATGTTTGGACCGATCGTTGGATTTTTGAGTGGAGCCATCGGGCATATCATTACTGATTTGACTTGGGGCGGCGGAACAATCTGGTGGACATGGGTGCTCGGGTCGGCTATATCCGGCTTTGGCATGGGACTTGTGTATTTGAATTCATCATTCAACATTAAGGAAGGGCGCTCCTCGAAGGGCAGCATTGTAGCATTGGCGATAACCGGATCGCTTGCGTTGGCTGTTGGTTTTGGTGTGTCCAGTATTTTGGATGTGTATTTGTTCGGAGAACCGGCAGATAAGATGTGGGTACAGTTTACGGCTTCCACGTTGGCGAATATTGGCGTTCACTTGGTGCTTGGATTGTTGGCTGTGCTGGCACTGCTTCAAATGAATCGCAACAATTCGAATTTGCGAGTGCAGAAATAATGCAGCGTTCAAGTTTGAAGACAGGAGCTACAGATTCAATGAAAGAACCGCTTATCTCGTTTCGAGATTTTAGCTTTCAATACCGTAGTTTGTCCGAACCGACATTGCGAAATGTGAACCTGGATATTTACCCAGGAGAAAAATATTAATTGCCGGCCCAAGCGGCTGCGGCAAATCGACCTTGGCCCATTGTATGAATGGGCTAATTCCTTTTACGTACAGTGGAACGATAACGGGAGAGTACACGCTTAAGGGGGAGCGTCCCTCTGAGCTTAGCATTTTTGAGATTAGCCGCAGCGTTGGAACAATCCTACAGGATCAGGATGGACAGTTTATTGGTCTGTCGGTTGGGGAAGACGTAGCGTTCGCTTTTGAAAATGATTGCATGAAAACGGCGGATATGAAGCCTAAGGTAACGAAGGCATTGGAAGTCGTGGACATGCTTCCTTATATCGATCATAGTCCGCATGAACTGTCGGGCGGTCAGAAGCAGCGTGTGTCACTGGCTGGTGTGCTGTCGATGGATGCGGATATTTTGCTGTTCGATGAGCCGCTTGCGAACCTGGATCCGGCAAGCGGCAAGCAGGCCATCGAGTTGATGGATCATATCCATAGCGAGACAAATAAGACGATTATTATTATTGAGCATCGGATTGAGGATGTACTGGAGCAGCATGTTGATCGCGTTGTCCTCATGTCAGAAGGTCGTATTGTTCAGATCGGAACGCCCGATGAGATGCTTGCTTCTTCTATCATGCAGCAGCATGGAATAAGAGAGCCTTTATATGTCTCTGCGCTGAAATATGCTGGCTATGTATGCAAGCCTGAGGACAAGCCATCTTCTCTACTTGCGATTAGCAATAATGACAAGGCAAGGGAATGCCTATCCAATTGGGTCGCTGGGGAAGGGGATGCCACTCGCCAGACAGAACGGACTTCGATGCTGGAGATGGATAATGTTCGCTTCTCTTATGACGGCGAACGGGAAGTGATTCGGGGAGTATCTCTGACGATTGGTGCTGGCGAGCGAATTGCACTGCTCGGGAACAATGGCGCAGGCAAATCCACGCTATCGCATTTGTTAACGGGAATAGCTACGCCGACGGCCGGCACGATCAAGCTAAATGGGGAAGATATCCGCTCGTGGTCGATTCGGAAAAGGGGCGGACATATCGGATATGTGATGCAGAACCCGAACCACATGATTACACAGCCTATGATTCGTGAGGAAGTTGCCTTCGGACTGCGCATGCGAGGCATGAAGGAAGAAGAGGTCATGGCGCGCGTTGAGGAGACACTGCGTATATGCGGTCTATACGGATATCGGGAATGGCCGGTATCTGCGCTCAGTTATGGACAGAAGAAGCGGGTGACCATTGCTTCGATTTTAGCCATGAAGCCGAGTCTTATGATCCTGGACGAGCCGACAGCAGGTCAAGATCATAAGCACTATACGGAGTTTATGAGTTTTATTTCTGAGCTGGCGGACAGTGGCATGTCCTTCCTGTTCATTACCCATGATATGCACTTAGCCTTGGAATATACGGAGCGTGCAGCTGTATTATGCAATGGGGAGCTGATTGCAATTGGCGATACCGCTCATGTACTGACCCACATGGAGGCGATTGAACGAGCCAATGTGAAGGAGACCTCACTTGGCACACTTGCCCGTCTGACTGGCGTGTGCGAGCCGGAGGCACTTGTGCGCAAATTCATCGACCACGAGAAGCGGGTGAAGCATCATGAGTAAGTCAGGTATGCTCTATATTGAACGGGATACGCTGTTCCATCGTATGGATGGAGCAGCGAAGATGCTTGTGCTGGCTGTGTGGACTGTAATCGTATTTTTATTTCAGGATTTGCGCATTTTCGTGCCCCTGTTTGGGATTGGTCTTGTACTTCTTATCAACGCGCAGCTGCCATGGAAGCGAATTCGGCTGCTCGTCTGGCTGATGATCGTATTTAATATATTCAATTCTTTATTCAGTTTATTAATTACACCGGCTTATGGCAGCACATTGACAGGTACGACTACTGTGCTTCTCGATATGGGCTACAACGCATTGACGCTGGAGACCGTTATCTATGTATTTACATTGTCCATGAAGTATATGTCTCTTATGCCGATAACCGTCTTGTTCATCTATACGACGCATCCGACACGGATGGCGAGCAGCTTAAATCGAATCGGCGTTCCTTACAAAATCGCCTATGCGTTCAGTATCGCATTTCGCTATATTCCAGATTTGCAGGCGGAATTCCGGCATATCTCGAATGCCATGCAGGCGCGTGGACTTGGATTCGGCAAGGGTGAGGGCACGATTATGCAGCGCCTTAAGCATTTTGTATCCATTACGACACCGCTCGTACTCTCCTCGCTGCATCGCATTGAGACGATATCGAATGCAATGGATCTGCGCGGCTTCGGGAAACATTCGAAGCGTACGTGGTTCTCGTCGACGGAATGGCATCGTGAAGATTATATCGTGGTCATTGTCAGCGTACTCGTGCTTGCCGCAGCGATTATATGGCGGGTGCAAGGGTTCGGGACATTTTGGTATCCATTTTAACGAATTCGTTACGAAGGAATCGTAACGTATATACACCCTCTTGGGTTCCTCTAGGATAGAGCATGCATGATGCTGTGCATGACTATCTGGGACACCTGGGAGGGTGTTTTTTGTTTTTTTGACCCCGGATCGTGGACTTAATGGAATCATTGGAATCTACTTGGGAATCTATCATTAACAAAACATTTATATGGAATTAACACTCTCTTGCTAGAGCAAGGTTATGGTATGAAAGGGTGGTGTAAGACATACCATCTCAATAAGGACGATACTGGAAAAGGGGAGAACACGGAATATGCAAATGCGCTCTAAGTGGATGCTACTTCTGTTTATGTGCTTTACACTGCTGGTAGGCTGCGGCCAGTCAGGGACAGCAGGAGGAACACAGACGCCAGAGAAAGGTACGACGCAGGAGGGGGCGACTACAGCTCCAGCCGATAACGCAGCCACACCGAAGGATGAGAATGTGGAGTTAACATTCTATTTTCCTATCGCAGTTGGTGGTCCACTGACGAAAGTGGTTGAGGGTATGACGGCGAAGTTCACCGAGAAGCACCCGAATATCACAGTGAAGCCTGTTTATACAGGCAGCTATGCAGATACGACGACAAAGATTCAGGCTGGCATCCAAGCAAAACAGCCGCCGGATGTAGCGGTTATGCTGTCTACGGAACTGTTCAGCATGTTGGATACGAATGCAATCCTTCCGCTTGATGATTTTATCGCGAAGGAAGGCAACGGTTTCCTTGATGATTTCTACCCGGCTTTCATGGCGAACTCGCAAGTTGAGAACAAGACATACAGTATCCCTTTCCAACGCAGTACTATCGTTCTTTATTACAATAAAGATGCTTTCAAAGAAGTCGGCCTAAACCCGGATCAACCGCCGAAGACTTGGGCTGAGCTTACAGAATATGCAACGAAGCTGAAAAAAGACGGTCGCCAAGGCATCGAGGTGCCAGGATCCGGATTTGCTTATTGGATGTTCCAACTGTTCTCCTTGCAGAACATGGCTGATCCAAAAGGCAACCTCATGTCCCAAGACGGCAAGAAAGTATTCTTCGATACACCAGAGAATGTAGAAGCATTGCAGTATTGGCAAGACCTGTCGAAGAAGCATAAGGTAATGCCGGAAGGTATTGTAGAATGGGCAACAGTTCCTACAGACTTCTTAGAGCAGAAGACTGCTATGATGATTCATACTACGGGCAACCTGACGAATGTGAAGAATAACGCTAAATTCGACTTCGGTGTTGCATTCCTGCCGATGAACAAGCAGTACGGTTCACCTACAGGCGGCGGTAACTTGTATATCTTCAAGGACATCGATCCGAAGAAACAAGCAGCAGCATGGGAATTCATTAAGTTCATGACAGAGCCGGAGCAAGCTGCTCAATGGAGTATTGACACTGGCTATGTTGGTGTCCGCAAGTCAGCGTACGACACAGATGTGATGAAGAAATATGCAGCTGAGTTCCCGCAAGCAGTTGTTGCACGTGATCAATTGGAGCACGCTTATGCGGAATTGTCTACGCACAACAATGGTAAAGTCTCCAAGGCGTTGACGGATCAAGTGCAAGCGGTGCTGACAGGCACGACGGATCCGGCATCTGCATTGAAGAAGGCACAGGAAGAGGCTGATCGCGCACTGAAGCCGTTCAACAAGTAATACACGCTCAAGATGCAATCGCATGCCTTATGTGCGTGCTGTATCGGCAGGGCTTAGGCCCTGCCGATTTATATACATCATGAACTTACTAGAATTCATTGGAGAAGGAGGTCAGGATAATGACCGCCAAATGGAAAGAACGTCTATCCCGCAATACATTGGCATGGGCGCTGCTGCTCCCGTCCCTGTTGTTCCTCATGCTCTTCACCTATTATCCAATGCTGAAGACAGCCTGGCTCAGTATGTATCAATCTGACCTGGCTACACCAGAGCCGATATTTGTAGGGCTTGATAATTTTACCATACTGTTCCAGGACCCTGTATTCCAGAAAGTATTCAGCAATAATATATGGTTTGCGATTGGCACAGTGCCTACTTCCATGGCGCTTGCTTTCATTATGGCGCTGTTCGCTGATAAGGCATTAGCGGGACGTTCATTCTCTCGTGTGGCATTTTTCTATCCGAATATGATTCCAATGATCGCGGTAGCGAATATTTGGCTGTTTATATACACACCTCAGTATGGTTTGTTGGCTCAACTGGCGAAGTGGGTTGGACAGTCGGCGGACATGAATATGCTAGGGCATCCCGATACAGTCATGTGGGCTATGATCGGCATGATGATTTGGAAGGAAGCCGGATACTTCATGATCTTCTACTTGGCCGGACTTCAGAATATTCCGAAGGACTTATATGAATCGGCCTCGGTAGACGGCATTGGTACTTGGAAGGTAACGACACGGATTACAATCCCGTTGACGATGCCTACTACGCTGTTCGTAGCAGTTGTAGCGTTGACGAATGCATTCAAGCTTGTGGATCATTTGTGGATTATGACCAAGGGTGGTCCAGACAATGCGAGCAGCCTGCTTCTGTATCACATTTATGACACAGCCTTCAGCTTCTACGATCAAGGAATGGCGGCGACCATGACTGTCATTATGATCGCACTGCTCTTGGTACTGTCATCACTACAATTTTTCGGCTGGGATCGCAAGATCCATTATCAATAAAGGAGGCGCCTTATGGACAAATCAGTTGGGATCAACGCAGAATTTAGTACAGGCGCCGTAGGCCGTAGGCCACCTTTATCGGATCGAGCCTTGAAGTTCGAACGGACGAAGCGCCGGATGAAGCAGTGGCTCTGGCATGCGATTATGCTCGTGGTCAGCGTCGTATGGTTTGTGCCGCTCATCTGGATGTTATGGACGGCATTCCGCCCCAAGGATGCGGGCATGAATTCATTCTGGTCGTGGGAGTGGACGTTAGCTAACTTTGCAAAGGTATGGGAAGGTGCTCCATTTGCCCAGTATTATTTGAACACCTTCACGATTGCAGGAGGAGTGTTGCTTGCGCAGCTGCTCAGCCTAACACTGGCTGCTTATGCATTTGCACGCCTGCGCTTCTTCGGGAAAGACGCTGTGTTTATGCTGTTCTTGGTACAACTTATGGTGCCAGCGGATGTTCTTATTTTCTCGAACTACCATGTATTGAAGGAGTTTGGTTTGCTAGATACGAAGCTGGGCATCATGCTACCGTACTTCGCATCAGCGTTCGGGATATTCCTGCTCCGCCAGACATTTAAGCAGCTGCCGCTTGAGTTGGAGGAAGCAGCGATGGTGGAAGGCTGCTCTCGCATGGGCATCTTATGGCGCATCTTCGTGCCGTTGTCTGCCCCTGTATATATATCATTTGCGGTTGTATCGGTCAGCTATCAGTGGAATAACTTTCTGTGGCCGCTGATTGTGACGAACTCCGTAGAGAATCGTCCGCTTACCGTGGGGCTTGCTATGTTTGCTCAATCTTTCGAGACGGGGGCGCAGTGGGCAGAAGTAAGTGCAGCAACATTGCTTGTTGTAGGGCCGCTAATTCTTGGATTTTTGCTGTTCCAGCGCAAGTTTATTAGCAGCTTCATGCACTCAGGAATTAAGTAAGAGCCACTCTTGGCTGCACGGATATGAATAGCACGATCTAAGGCGCTCTTTGGCTGCTCACACAGCACAAGGGGTGCCTTTTTTCATATGGATGCTGCAGGGAGATTGCTATGCTTGAGGTAGGCTGGAGGATTTGAGAAATATTACATTCGATTCGGAGCGCATTTTTGAATAAAATGGAGTTTATCTCAGTCCTTGGGGCACCCTAGAAAATACAGCAGGAAAGAAGGAGTGGCATACGAATTTATGTCAAAGAAGCAATTACAGCAGGATCCTCAGAAGGGAAATAAGTCGGAGCAATTCAGCTCTGCAGGATTTATATTGGCCGCTATCGGCAGTTCAGTCGGGCTGGGCAACATGTGGAAGTTCCCATACGTTACGGGGCAAAATGGAGGAGGAGCATTCTTCCTATTATTCATCGCCTGTCTCTTAATTGTTGGCTTGCCAGTGTTGCTTGGCGAACTGGCTGTTGGACGTGGCGGACGCGGTGACGCAGTCTCTGCTTTCACCACTTTATCACGCAGAAGAGGATGGGGCGTACTGGGCTTTATCGCCGTATTGGCTGCCTTCCTGATTATGACGTATTACAGCACGATCGCGGGATGGACGCTCCATTATGCAGTTGAGTCGGTATCAGGAATTTTATTTCAAAGTAGTGATTATGCGGAACACTTCAAGCTCTTCACCGGAGGGATGATGCCGATTGTCTGGCAGATCGTCGTGTTTGTCTTAACCGGATTCATCATTGCCAGAGGGATATCTGGTGGTATTGAGAAGTTCAATAAGATTGTTATTCCGGGCCTGCTCATCATTTTATTGGTTATGATGGTGCGTACGCTTACGCTGGACGGCGCTGCTGAAGGAATCTCTTACTTCCTGAAGCCTGACTTCTCACAGTTGACCTTCCATTCCGCACTGATGGCATTGGGGCTTGCATTTTTCTCCTTGTCACTTGGTATGGGGGCCATGCTGACGTATGGTGCATACGTAGACAAGCATCAATCGCTGCCACTTGCGACTGTTGCAGTAGGAGCAGGTGATTTAATCTATGCGCTTATTGCAGGGTTGATCATCTTCCCAACGATATTTACATTTGGAATTGAACCGGATTCCGGGCCGGGACTTGTCTTCGTGGCTCTCCCTGCAGCATTTGCCTCAATGCCTTATGGTGCATTGTTCGGCGGCTTGTTCTTCTTGCTCCTGGCAATTGCTGCGGTTACGTCTTGCTTGGCCCTTGCGGAAGTGCCTGTAGCCTATATCATGCGGCGCTACAACTTGGGGCGTGGCAAGGCAACCTCCTATGTGATTGCTGCCATGTACATCCTCGGTCTTCCGTGCACGCTGTCAGCGGGAGGGGTTCTGGAGGGAGCGACACTGGGCGGCCGTAACTTCTTCCAATGGATTGATTTCCTGACCTCGAATGTCATGCTGCCACTGGGTGGTTTGTTCGTAACGCTGCTTGTCGGATACGCATGGAAGCAGTCCGGAGAAGAGACGGGTCTCTCTCCCGTATGGAGAAGTATATGGCTGTTCACGATGCGTATTATAGCTCCTGTGCTCATAATATTGATTTTCTTGTCGTCGATCGGCTTGGTCTAAATTAGAAATGCCGAACAACGCCCCAGATGGCTGGATGAGCCTTCCGGGGCGTTGTTTTGTATTGCCTATTCATCTAAAGGGGGAGAATGTCATGCTACTTATCATTCACCAATCAGTGCTGATTTGAATCATCTTTGAATATGATTTCTTAACATACACTTGCACGGCTGCGGGCTGTTTCTGCTGATGTGTTCTTTTTTCGACATATTTCGATAAAACTATTCCAAAGTTGACATGAGATGATATAATGGAAATTAAAACCACAGCCCCTGTAACTCGGGCGGCTTATGGAGGCGTAGAGAAAATGGGCTTGGCTAATGGGGCAGGATCGGTATATTCGTTCGGCTCAGAAGACAATGTGCCGGAATTGCTCTGTGTCATGGAGAACGGATCGATGGAGCAATCGGCGGAGGCGGCTCAAGCATTATTCGAGCAGCTGTGCATGGAGCATGGTGTCCATGAAGCAACTAGTGCGCTGATCGAGCCGCTCTTGGATATTTTGACCGTACGATATAAGTCGGTTGCGAAGGCATCCATCTTGAATGGGATAGCGCAAGTACTGCGAACGGTGATGGACAGCCATCTTCCATTTGGGGTGACACCCTCTCGATATCGTCATGCTGATGATGCGGAGACTAGAGATATTGCCTCTCAGGTGGAGCAGAGCTGGTTTC
This sequence comes from Paenibacillus sp. E194, assembly GCF_000935845.1. NCBI lineage: Bacteria > Bacillati > Bacillota > Bacilli > Caryophanales > Paenibacillaceae > Paenibacillus > Paenibacillus sp. E194. The sequence continues at coordinate 41,646 of NZ_JMDX01000002.1, read as the reverse complement.
ACGTACTTCGTGAGCGCTATGCAGACTGGACGTCTCTCATTCACGAAGATGATCGAACAGCAGTGCAGGTGATTTATGTACTGCATTTGCTCCAATGGACAGATGAGGCTGTTGAGGATACGCTGCAGGAGGCTTCCTTCCATGGCCTTACAGCACGTGTGCGCCTTAATGGCTTGCTTGCGTTGGCAGATTATCGGCACCGTATCGGTAAGCCATTCAACCCATCCATAGCGTTCGGACAGCATCAAGACGATGAGCTTCACGAAGCGATTCGCGCTGTATGCGTAGCTGTTACCGCTCCTGAGTCACTAGGTCTTCTGGAGATGAGCAAGCTCATATCGGGGTGTGCGTTGCCTCGTCTGGATCGCATTCAGTTCCCGTGGGCGGACGGCGCTATTGCGTCGGTATGTGCGCAAGCTGCATGTCACTCCTTAAGTAAGGGGACAACCTTGGATGAACGAGCTGCTTTTTGGAAAGAAGCATTGGAGAAGACGATATCTGCTCATCAGCGCCGCTCACGGCAGGTAGTATGGGAGATAGGTGAGTCAACGGTTCAGTGGGATGAGGAGTGGCTGCAATGGAACTGGAACAGCCCGATGCTTGTCGCAGATGGCATGCTGTATTCTTTATTCCAGACGCCAGGTCAAGAGGGTGGCGTTATGCAGAAGCAGGAAGATGGAACGGTATCGATCCATCCTGCAGCTGCACGTGTCATTAAGGTATGCTTGCAAAATCAAGTCGATATGCCGAATGCAGAACGCTACGGAGCGGGTACGACGATTCGTTCGCTGTATCGATTCATCACATAAGAGAACCCTTGCTAGGTTAAGCCTACCTTCGGTTGTAAACGCAGGTAGATCGATTGGACAAGTTATGATGTGAATACACAATTGGACATTGAAGCTGGCAAGACGGAACTAGTCCGTCTTTTTCTTTTTCTCGGAGAAAGGTGTTACGGATTTTGCCCCTTCAATGGTGTCATTTACGAACGCCATATCTTGATTTTTCGCTTTCATTGCCGTAGTGCCTTTATAATTGCCACGATGCGATTTATTCTCCATAGTTGTGCCCCTCACTTTACTCAAAAATGATGGAAATTGAATGTTGGATCCAGCTACAGCAATAGTATGTTCGGTGCACAGTCTCCTTATCCAAGAAGAGCCAAGGCAAGGTGAAGGAAACGGTTGACATAGATATTAGACAACGCTACCTCCAAAAAAATTTAAGATTTGGCTGCAAGCGGATGAAGACGTAATTGGCTTCAGACAAGCAGCTTGGGTAATGATTTATTATTCCGAACAATAAAAATTGCTAAGATCTCAGAAGTCTCTACTGGCTTTTCTGCTCTCCTAAAGTGAGAAAAAGTTGACAATACGGAAAAAATCTAGTCGATGACTAGGTTTTTTTTGCGTTGTTGGTTATAATGGTTAAGGAATTTTTGCGTGTTTTTTACACGCGTCTTAGCGATACATGAAGCATAATTGATAGACTAGGTTTATGATAGTAGTGTAATGTTCGAAACAATGGCTATTCAAATATACGGTCTAAGGAGTTGTACTTATAAATGGCATTAAAAGCAGGTATTGTTGGGCTGCCTAACGTCGGCAAATCGACGTTGTTCAATGCGATTACACAAGCAGGGGCTGAATCGGCGAACTATCCGTTCTGTACGATCGATCCGAATGTCGGCGTGGTAGAGGTTCCAGATGAGCGCTTGGATAAGCTGACTGAGTTGGTTGTTCCGAACCGTACAGTTCCAACAGCGTTTGAATTTGTTGATATTGCCGGTCTGGTACGCGGTGCGAGCAAGGGCGAAGGGCTTGGGAACAAGTTCTTGGCTCACATTCGTGAAGTAGATGCAATCGTACACGTTGTGCGCTGCTTCGAAGACGAAAATATTACGCATGTTGACGGAAAGGTTGACCCAGTTAGCGACATTCAAACGATCAATTTGGAGCTTGTTCTGGCGGATTTGGAATCGGTTGAGAAGCGTCTTGATCGCACAAAGAAGAACATGAAGAGCGGCGACAAGAAGTATGCGGCAGAGGCTGCTGTATTGGAGCGTTTGAAAGAGGCGTTGTACGATGATAAACCAGCACGCAGCTTGGAACTGAGCGACGAAGAAAAGGTGCTTGTACGCGACATGCACTTGCTCACAATGAAGCCGGTATTGTATGCGGCGAACGTAAGCGAAGATGGCGTGAAGGATGCGGATAGCAATCCATATGTACAGCAGGTACGTGACTTTGCCGCAGCTGAGAATGCGGAAGTTGTGCCGATTAGCGCAAAGGTAGAAGCAGAAATTGCCGAGCTTGAGGGCGAAGATAAGGAAATGTTCCTTGAAGAGCTTGGACTGGATGAGTCCGGTCTGAACCGCTTGATTAAGGCTGCTTATCGCTTGCTTGGTCTGTATACGTACTTTACAGCTGGTGTACAAGAAGTACGCGCTTGGACGATTCGCAAAGGGATGAAGGCCCCGCAAGCGGCAGGTGTTATTCACACCGACTTCGAGCGCGGCTTCATTCGTGCCGAAGTGGTCTCCTATAATGATCTAGTTGCTGGCGGTTCCATGAATGCGGTGAAGGAACAGGGTAAGCTAAGATTGGAAGGTAAGGAATACGTTGTTCAAGATGGCGATGTTATGCATTTCCGCTTCAACGTATAGCGCTTCTGCATCTTCGCTTGCTTAGTTAATGCAGTGAGATCATCTGCGCATTTTAATGCAGGTTGAGCGAAGGAACGGTTGCGGAAATGGTTATGGTGGAACGCCGTAATCATTCATTTATTGAAGCACGAACCATGATTGCGCAAATCAAGGTTCATGAATATACGTGGTAGTATCGAATTGGAGAAGAGAGGTGAGCGTGTATGATGTTAGATAGACTGCAATCCCTTGCGGATCGCTATGAGAAGTTGAGTGAATTGCTATGTGACCCGGATGTGGCGAACGAGCCGAAGAAGCTTCGTGAGTATTCGAAGGAGCAATCCGATCTGCAGCCAGCTTATGAAGCATTTATGGAATTTAAAAATGTACTTAGCGAACTGGATGCGGCGAAGGTAATGATGCAAGAGAAGCTTGACGATGAGATGCGCGAAATGGTGAAGATGGAAATCGAGGAACTGAGTGCGCGTCAAACGGAACTTGAGGAACGTATTCGTATTTTGCTGCTGCCGAAGGATCCGAATGATGACAAGAACGTGATCGTGGAAATTCGCGGTGCGGCAGGCGGTGATGAAGCTGCGCTCTTCGCTGCTGATTTATACCGCATGTACACGCGCTATGCGGATTCACAAGGATGGCGTACAGAGCTGATGGAAGCGAACATGAGCGATCTGGGCGGATTCAAAGAAGTTATCTTCTCGGTATCCGGTAAGGGTGCTTACAGCAAGCTGAAGTATGAGAGCGGCGCGCACCGTGTTCAACGCATACCGGCAACTGAATCAGGCGGACGTATTCATACGTCAACTTCGACTGTAGCTGTGATGCCAGAGGTCGATGAAGTAGAAGTCGAAATATTCGATAAGGATATTCGTGTTGATACATTCTGCTCTTCTGGTGCGGGCGGCCAGTCCGTCAACACAACGAAGTCGGCAGTACGTGTAACACATATTCCGACAGGAATCATGGCTACGTGTCAGGACGGGAAGTCTCAGAACGATAATAAGGCGAAGGCATTGCAAGTCTTGCGTGCCCGCATCTATGAAATTAAGCGGCATGAGGAAGAAGCCAAGTACGCTGGCGAGCGCAAAAGTAAGGTCGGAACGGGTGATCGCAGTGAACGTATTCGGACGTACAACTATCCTCAGAGCCGTGTGACAGATCATCGTATCGGCTTGACTCTGCATAAGCTTGATCAAATTATGAACGGCGATGTGGAGGAACTCATCCAAACGCTTACGCTGACTGAACAAGCGGAGCTGCTGGAAAGGGAGAATCAAGCATGAGTGAGCCTTGCGGACGGAATGAGGAGCGTGGTCAGCTAAATGCGGCAGACAGAGCTCCATATCGCCTCGCATGGCCTGCAACAATAAGAGAAGCCTGGGTACAGGCTTCTTCTTTTTTAGCAGAGAATGGAGTCGATGATGCTGCACATCATGCCGAACTGCTGCTGCGGCATGTACTGGGTATGGAGCGAGTCGCTTACTTGGTTGCATTGACAGAGTTGATGCCTGAAAAAGCAATTCCTGTCTTTGAATCGGCAGTGACACGGCGATCTGCGGGTGAGCCGACCCAATATATTATTGGGGATGCTTACTTCTATGGTTTGCCGTTCGAAGTGACGTCGGATGTGCTTATCCCAAGACCGGAGACTGAGCTCCTCGTAGAGGCGATTCTGACTGAAGCTGACCGGATCTGGTCGCAAGATGAACCACTTCATGTTGTGGATATTGGTACCGGCAGCGGTGCAATTGCTTGTACATTGGCACATGAGCGTCCACATTGGCATATCACGGCTGGCGATATCTCGCCAGGGGCGCTTGCTGTTGCGAAGCGAAATGCGGAGCGGCTTGGCGTTGCAGAGCGGATGTCGTGGAAACAGGGGGATCTGCTGGCGCCGCTCGCTGGTAGTGAATTGGACATTCTCGTATCCAATCCACCATATATACCGGCTGGTGATATCGCGGATCTGATGCGTGAGGTGCGCGACTATGAGCCGCGTACGGCGCTGGATGGTGGAGCGGATGGCTTGGATCCGTATCGACGGCTGGTCGCCATGCTGTCCGAGCTTGGCAAGGCTCCACGAATGATTGGCTTTGAAGTGGGTCAAGGACAAGCGCAAGATGTGGCGGCAATGCTCGCGCAAGCTGGTTATGATGAGAAGCTGATCATTGTGCCTGACCTGGCTGGTATTGAGCGCCATGTGATTGGTGTTAGAAGCTTAGGAGATATTTAACTCTATAAGGACTGTTCCATGACGCAGAACATATCTGCGACTAGGGCAGTCCTTTTTTATGCAATAAAAATTTGGGGATCGGTTCATAGGCTGCATAATAACCACCAGTTTCACATAAGACTTTGACGAATCTATTTATCTATCAAAAAAACAACTATTGATAGGTTTAAGGATCCTGCTCACGGACATACTGATAGACAAGAGGCGCGCCCAACCTCACAAGGAGCAGGATGAACATGAATTTTCGTGTGTTCGTACTCGGTCTCGCGATTGCTGTACTGGCAGCGGGAGCTTTGATGCGTTGGGATAATGGCCATGCGGAGGCCATTGATAATCAGAATACTCAGAAGCAAACGATAGAGAAGCGGGATCATATTCCTGAGGATGCGATTCGGCTGCGAATATTGGCCAACTCGGACGCCGATAACGATCAGCGTGTGAAGCGTATGGTTCGGGATCGGATTGTGGAGCAGATTAACGGCTGGCTTAAGACAGAAAAGAAGCCGGATACTCGGGAAAAAGCACGCAAGCTGATTGCAGGACATTTGGATGAACTGAAGCAGACGGCAGAGCATGTGCTGAACGAAGAAGGACTGGCGTATGGAGTCAAGGTGAAGCTTGGAGAGGTTTCCTTCCCTGCCAAGTGGTATGGAGGCGAAGTATATCCTGCCGGGATGTATGAAGCATTGCTCGTTACATTAGGCGAGGGAAGCGGACAGAATTGGTGGTGTGTCCTGTTCCCGCCGCTCTGCTTCGTCGATGGGAGTACGGCTCAAGCACAAGCTGGCGATGCGAAGTCCAAGTCAGCTGCGCCATCTAAGAGTGGAGAACAAGACAAGGGCGCTCTATCAGCTGAGGGAAATGCTCAGGCAGCAGACGGGAATGCTCAAGCCCATGCCGCAACAGAATCGGGCGGGACAGAAGTGAAGTTCTTTCTGTGGGAGGCTCTAGAGGCATTGTTTCGGTTGATTGGTTCCATTTTCAGTGCAATATTTGGGTAATCTAATTCAGTAGCTGTGTGCACTAGGTGTGCCTTCTGCTCGTCTGGACGTGCTGTCGCCATTATGGTACAACTAAAATAAGCAACAGTTATTTATAGATTCGAATTAGGTACGAATACGTGTGAAACTTCAATTTATGAAGATGCCGAAGCTTCTTTGGCATCTTTCTTGCGTTGCTCCCGCCTTTTCTTTTTTGTTGTCGACATCGGGGCGGGAGAGCATACACTCTATATCGAAGTAAGGGATGTACACAATGAATACTCGACATGAACGGAAACAGAAGGACAGCGCGACTTCCGTGACGGAAGGAAGCGCTCAACGATTGCATACGAAGTGGTGGTCAGTAGACGAACACATGCCGCTCGAACAGCAGTATGGAATAACAGAAGGGGCGGCAATTCTAGCTGCGGGCGGTACCGTTGCCTTCCCAACGGAGACGGTATATGGGCTTGGTGCGGATGCTCGTGATACGGAGGCAGTTGAACGTATATTTGCTGCAAAGGGGCGTCCATCCGACAACCCGTTAATCGTTCATATTGCTGAACGGAACCAGCTTGATGAGCTTGTCCTGCCTTATAGTGATATCGCTGCTCGTCTTATGGAACGCTTTTGGCCGGGTCCGTTGACGATCGTGCTGCCGGTGCGAATGGGGGCTGTATCCCCTCGAGTGACGGCAGGACTGGATACGGTTGGTGTACGGATGCCAGGACATGATACGGCTTTGGCTCTTATACGTGCTTCTGGGTGTCCCGTGGCAGCTCCAAGCGCCAATCGTTCAGGACGTCCTAGTCCAACGCGTGCGGAGCATGTACGGGAGGATTTGGACGGCCTTATCGACGGTATTGTCGATGGTGGTGCGACTGGCGTAGGGGTAGAGTCTACTGTTGTAGAATTAATAGGCAGTCGTGTCCATGTACTCCGCCCGGGTGGGGTAACAACTGCGATGCTGCAAGAGGTGGCTTCCGAGGTAACGATTGATCCAGCGGTCGATCCCGATGGGGGGATGATCCGTGCGCAGGTTCCACAATCTCCAGAATCTGCGCTGGAGGATCAAGATTCCTTGTCTACGTCGCTGGTGAACAAGGAAGCAGATCCTTCGGCAGCAACGAGCGACATAATTAGCGATGGGTCGGTATCTCCTCAAGCTGCTTCAAAGCAAATGGGGCAAGCGAATGACATCCAGATGAGCGCGCCTCGCTCACCTGGAATGAAATATACCCATTATGCTCCCCAAGGTCAGCTGCATATCGTGCAGGGGAAGTCTGCGGAACAAGTGAGCGAATGCATTCAGCGTATGCTGCATGAAGCACAGCAGCGCGGGGAGACAACGGGTGTACTTGCCTTCACAGAGCATGCAGAACAATACCGAGCTGATATTGTAGCAACGATTGGCAGTGTGCATGCATTAGAAGAGGCAGCCGCACTGCTATATGATGCCCTGCGGCATTTCGATGAAGCGGGTGCAACTTATATTCTGGCAGAAGCTTGCACTACAGAAGGCATCGGTCTTGCCGTGATGAACCGTATGATGAAGGCTGCAGGTCATCGTATCATTTGGTGTGAATGAAGAACCTTGTTTGGGTAATGTAGCTTATAAGAGACAAGCTTCGTAATCTCCTTGCCGCTTGTCATGAAACTATCCTTGTCCGCATACGTTGGATACAGACGCTATGGGACGAGGAGTGGGGGCAATGTGGGAAACGGCAGCACCAATCGGCCAATGGATCACGATTCTTTTGATGGCGGCAGCATTGGGCTCAGATGCCTTTTCACTGTGTCTAGGTATCGGTATGAGAGGGGTACGGCGAAGAGATGCAGTTCGCATTAGCGGAGTTATCGCATTGTTCCATGTGCTGATGCCGCTGGCGGGTGTTGCAACAGGCATGTATATGAGCATGCTGCTTGGTGAAGTAACCACATGGGCAGCGGGAGGCCTTCTTATTATGCTAGGAGGGCATATGATATACAGCTCATTGAAGGGTGAATCCTCGCAAATGATTAATACTTCAACGGTATGGGGGATGCTGCTGTTCGCACTCAGTGTGAGTGTAGACTCCTTTTCCGTTGGAATATCACTGGGAATGTTCGGCTCTGATTTGTTGATGACAATCATTTCCTTTGGATTGTTCGGCGGTGCAATGTCGATCTTTGGCTTACTGCTTGGCCACCACGCAGGCAAGCATTTCGGCGAGTACGGGGAGGCTGCAGGTGGGGCGATCCTACTTACCTTTGGGGTATTGTTTTTGCTGCCTATCTAAGCTTTCTAAGATTTCTAAGATTTGGAGCGAAGTCAAAGCAAGCAGGAATGAGATTGATGAAGATGCGCGACCCTATAGATAGGTTTCATGGTATGAAGGGAGGGGGTCATATGATACGCATTTTATTTGTATGTACAGGCAATACATGCCGAAGTCCAATCGCAGAGGCTATACTGAAGCATATGGCAGAGGAACGCGGCTTGGGAATTCATGTTCAGTCAGCAGGTGTGGCAGCATGGGACGGCACACCGATGTCACAGCACGCTTCTACTGTACTAGAGGAGCAGAATATTGCCAATCATCGAGATTTTCGTTCAGCTGCACTGAATGAAGAGCGTGTGCATTGGGCAGATCTTATATTGACATTGACAACTAGCCACAAGCGTCATGTGCTTCAACAGTTTCCGGGTGCAACGAGCAAGACATTTGCGCTTAAGGAATATGTGAGCAACCCGGATTCAGAGCAGGAGCAATATCAACAGCTGCAATCATTGGCTGCGGATCTTCAATTGAAGCTTGCTATGGGACAAGCTCCAACGGAAGACGAACTGGTACAGCTTGCTGAATTGCAGCGGCTTATGCCGAATCAGGATGTGGCAGACCCGTATGGCGGTTCTTTGGAGCAGTATCGGATGACAGCGGCGGAGATCCAGGCTGCGCTAACTAGGTTGCTTGATAAGCTTCAGCCATAGACGGTTTAGTTTAGATTTATGGCACTGCCAAATGCAGCAGTATGTTGCTGTGTGTGTAAGTGGGCAGGAAAATAACGATTGCAATTGGTTGCGACATCCATTATGATCGATTTATATGGAGAGGATCCGATGTAACTGGCGACGGAAGTGGGGAACCACGGTGGAGCATCGGAGCATACGGCCGGTCGCCTGGGCAGAAGAGCAGTGTACGGATAGAGAGCCGTGCTATGCTCTTTTTTCAATCAATGAGACATGTTACACTGGAAGTAACGTGCAATTGGCTCGTCTAATTTGCGGGAAATTCGTTATAATAGACCCGTAGCATACCGAGCATGGTAACATGGACGGAGAGCACAATTGAAGACAACGGATGGAGGGTACGACAATGAAAATTGCCATTGGTGCAGACCATGCTGGCGTACGACTTAAGGAAGGGATTGTACAAGTCATCAAGGAGCTTGGTCATGACGTCGTTGATGTAGGCTGTGATTGTACAACATCAGTGGATTATCCGGATTATGCAGTACCTGTTGCAGAAATGGTTGCCTCAGGCGATGCAGATCGAGGCGTACTCATATGTGGTACCGGAATTGGGATGTCCATCGCAGCGAATAAGGTGCCAGGCGTCCGCTGTGGGCTTGTTCATGATTTATTCTCTGCTAAGGCAACGAGAGAGCACAATGATACGAATGTACTTGCTATGGGCGAACGTGTCATTGGGCCTGGACTTGCTGAAGAGATTGTACGCGTATGGCTGGGTACGGAATTCAGCCAAGGAGAGCGCCATATCGGACGTCTTCGCAAAGTCGCAGACGTAGAACATAAATATCACTCGCAAGCGTAGCGAGTGGAGGTGAATGGGCAGTATGAATGAGATCGAGAAGAACGAACATCAAGGTTCAGCATCGTCATTCTTGAAAATAGGGCAGGTTCGCGAGCAGGCAGAGGCAGCTGCACATGCCCTCGTACGCGAGGCAGGACTCAAGCCCGGGCAGCTAGTCGTCATTGGCTGCAGTACAAGCGAGGTGGCAGGTGCGCGCATTGGAACTTCGGGCGCAACGGATACCGCACAAGCGATATTTGCCGGGCTCGACGTGCTCCGCTCAAGCTATGGCCTCGAGATTGCATTCCAATGCTGTGAGCATTTGAACCGCGCACTTGTCGTTGAACGCCGCACATTGGAGCGGCTCCGGCTGGTGGAAGTATCGGCAGTTCCGGTGCGGAAGGCGGGAGGCTCGATGGCCGCTTATGCATATCGCCATCTGACTGATGCATGTCTCGCAGAAGAGATATGTGCCCATGCTGGCATCGATATCGGCGAGACGCTTATTGGCATGCATTTGCGCCGGGTAGCTGTTCCTCTGCGTACAGAAGTGCGATATATTGGCAAGGCGCGTGTCAATATGGCGAAGACGCGGCCGAAGCTTATAGGCGGGGAGCGGGCAGTCTATCAGCTTCCAACTGAGGATGGATTGTCTTCATGTGAATAGGCGCAGCGCTTGAATGCCAGCTGTTCACAATCAATTGCAGTGGGGCGGGAGAGCTACTGCTGCACTTATACTGCTGCTACGATAGAACCTTAACGCAGATGCGTTGTCATACATTGCAATAAGGGAATGAAAATGTGGGAGGGCTATGCCAATGGTAGATCATTTACGACAAGCAGATCCTGAAGTGTTGAAAGCAATGGACTTGGAGTTGCAGCGTCAGCGCAACAATATCGAGCTGATTGCTTCTGAAAACATCGTCAGTGAGGCGGTTATGGAAGCAATGGGGACGGTTCTGACGAACAAATACGCGGAAGGTTATCCAGGCAAACGCTACTATGGCGGCTGCGAGCACGTGGATATTGTGGAGGATATTGCCCGCAACCGCGCGAAGGAACTCTTCGGAGCTGAGCATGTCAATGTACAGCCGCACTCCGGTGCGCAAGCGAACATGGCTGTGTACTTGGCAGCATTGAAGCCAGGAGATACCGTGCTTGGCATGGATTTGGCGCATGGTGGACACTTGACTCACGGAAGCCCTGTGAATGCATCTGGTTTGCTGTACAACTTTGTGGCTTACGGTGTGGAAGAAGATACGTTCCGTATTGATTATGATAAAGTGCGCAAGGCAGCATTCAAGCATCGTCCGAAAATGATCGTGGCAGGCGCAAGTGCTTATCCACGTATTATCGATTTTGAAGCACTCGGCCAAATTGCGAACGATGTAGGCGCTCTGTTCATGGTAGACATGGCGCATATCGCAGGATTGGTTGCCGCAGGACTTCATCCAAGCCCAGTACCGCACGCTCATTTCGTTACGACGACAACACATAAGACACTGCGCGGTCCGCGCGGAGGTATGATTATGTGCCGTCAAGCTTGGGCACAAGCGATCGACAAGGCTGTATTCCCAGGCACACAAGGCGGCCCGCTTATGCATGTGGTGGCTTCTAAGGCTGTTGCATTAGGCGAAGCACTGCAGCCATCGTTCAAGCAGTATGCTGAGCAAGTGATCAAGAACGCGCAAGTATTGGCAAGTACGCTGGTTGAGGAAGGTTTGAGTATTGTATCTGGCGGTACAGATAACCATCTGATGCTGATCGATACGCGCAATATCAATATCACGGGTAAAGATGCGGAGAAAGTATTGGATTCCGTTGGCATTACCGTGAACAAGAACGCCATTCCTTTCGATCCGACAAGTCCGTTCATAACGAGCGGTATTCGTATCGGAACACCAGCGGCGACATCCCGAGGCATGGATGAAGCAGCAATGCGCGTTATTGGCCAAGTCATTGCTATGACATTGAAGCAGCCACAGGATGAGGCTGTATTAAACAAAGCACGCGGTATGGTCAGCGATCTGACAGCTCAGTTCCCGTTGTACTCTACATTGAAATATTAATTAGGTAGGAAGACACGCCTTTTGGCGGGTAGGACTCTTTTATTGCATATTTAATTGACAGAGCAGGTAATCACTCTTGAAGATGATCACCTGCTCTTTTTTGCGTAAATAGGCATGGAGAACTCTCGATTTCAGTACAGGATGCCTAGGTAGTGTGCGAGAGCCTCAGCAGAGTAGAATCTCGACAATTTCCGATGTTTGCTGCATGACCATGTATAAGCTGACTTCAACATGCTTAGAAATAGTACAGTGTGATCCTTTTGCACCGAGTTGTCGGAAATGTGAAAAATACCTCAAAAGTGCCTGCAAAACGTGCAGTGATAGGCTCAGAATGTTATAATAGAGCCTGTTTAGCTTAGATGAAGCCGGATAAGCTTGGAATGTACGGCTGTTCAAAGTAGGAATATCAGTTCAAATCATCACGTATTGAGATTAAAAGCAACGAGAGTAAAAGGCGGAGGGACACGAAATATGGGTAAACTGGTCATTTGCGATCATCCACTGATTCAACACAAATTGACATTGATTCGAGACAAGAAGACAACGACGAAGGACTTCCGCGAGCTCGTGGACGAAGTAGCAACTTTGATGGCGTATGAGATTACACGTGAACTGCCACTGCAAACGGTGACAGTCGAAACGCCAGTTGCCGAAACAGAGAGCAAAATGATCGCTGGCCGCATGCTGGGTCTAATCCCTATTTTGCGTGCTGGACTTGGTATGGTAGAAGGCGTTGTGAAGCTGATTCCAGGTGCGAAGATTGGACATGTGGGCTTGTTCCGCGATCCTGAGACGCTTCAACCGGTTGAGTATTATACGAAGCTTCCTACAGACGTGACAGAGCGTCAATTGATCGTTATTGATCCAATGCTTGCTACAGGCGGATCGGCGATTGCGGCTATTGACGTACTGAAGAAGCGCAGCTGCTCGCAAATTAAATTGATGTGCCTCATTGCAGCGCCGGAAGGTGTCAAGGCTGTTCAAGAAGCACATCCTGACATCGATATTTATTTGGCTGCATTGGACGAGCGTCTGGATGATCACGGCTATATTGTTCCAGGTTTGGGCGATGCTGGCGACCGCCTGTTCGGTACGAAGTAGAAGAATTAAAACTCGCTTCGGAAGCTCGGCTTCGAGTTCTTGCAACCTTCTCGGTGCTGAAAAGCGATCTTTTTGAAGTCAAAAAAATGATCTTAGAGCCAATAATGTATTGACTATTATGCAAGAAGAAAGACGGAGGATAAGACTATGTCCAAAGTGAAAGTAATGACGGTATTCGGTGTTCGTCCAGAAGCAATTAAGATGGCGCCGCTTATTCTGGAATTACAGAAGCATCCGGAGCACATCGAATCCATCGTATGCGTCACGGCCCAACATCGTCAGATGTTGGACCAGGTGCTCGATGTGTTCAATATTAAGCCAGACTATGATCTGGACATTATGCAGGCGCGTCAGACGCTGAATGATATTTCCGTGCGTGTCCTTCAAGGATTGGAGCCTGTATTGCGTGAGGCGAAGCCAGATATTGTGCTTGTACATGGTGACACATTGACAACGTTCCTCGCCAGCTACGCGGCATTCATGCAGCAGATTAAGGTAGGGCACGTTGAAGCGGGACTTCGTACATGGAATAAGCTTTCTCCGTTCCCGGAAGAAATGAATCGCCAATTGACAGGCGTTTTGGCTGATTTGCACTTTGCGCCTACCGATTGGTCGGCAAGCAATTTGCGTAAAGAAAATAAGCAAGATGCATCGATATTTGTCACAGGCAACACGGTTACAGATGTGTTTCAATATACAGTACGATCTGACTACAAGCATGAGGTGCTCGATTGGGCGCAAGGCAAACGTCTAGTATTGATGACTGCACATCGCCGCGAATCACAAGGTGAGCCGCATCGCAACATTTTCCGTGCTGTTCGCCGTATTGCAGACGAATTTGAAGACATCGCTATCGTATATCCGGTACATCCAAGTCCGGCTGTACGTGAACCGGCTCATGAGATGCTGGGAGATCACCCGCGCATTAAGCTGATAGAACCGCTTGATGTGGTTGACCTCCACAACTTCTATCCGCACACGCACCTCATCCTTACCGATTCTGGTGGTCTTCAGGAGGAAGCACCGTCATTCGGCATCCCAGTGCTCGTCCTCCGCGAAACTACCGAACGACCGGAAGGCATTGATGCAGGAACACTGGAATTGGTCGGCACGGATGAAGAGAAAGTGTACGCGCGTGCGAAGGCGCTGTTGTCGGACGAAACGATATATGCACGTATGAGCAAAGCTGCGAACCCTTATGGGGATGGCAAGGCGTCCCAAAGGATCGTCAGTGCGATTCTTCACAGTTTTGGGGTTCAAGAAGAGCGCCCGGAGCCATTTCACACAAAGTTCACAATTTGATAGATGACACTCTTCTATGAGGGAAGGCACCAGCATACAGTGATACTGTACGGTTTACGCGGATTTTCAAAGCTTGAAAGCGAATGTATATCGTTTTCATCCTTGTTGTTACGCGGTTTTTATCAATTGACAAAGACTCGTAATCTTAAGTAAAATGAATGGGAATTATAGGCTATGAAAATGTCGAATCGTAACGATCGCCCATGGCTGGTCGCCCTCTCCATTAGTGGAGCGGGTGTCTTGCTTGCCTTGTACATACTCTTAGGCTTTTACGCGGGGAAGTGGATCGCGAATGCGTCGAATGGGTCCAAGCTCTGGCTTGGAGTAGGGAGTATCGTCGGGCTATGCCTTGGCATCGTCAATATCATCTACTTAGTAAAGAAGTTCATGGGGGAACAAAATGAATGATATGGCTTCCATGGTTCGTGCCGTTACGAGAGTAACGCTCCTCTTGTTGTCTGCGTTCATCCTCGGTTGGGCTGTAGCACCGGAATACCGGACGTATACGGCTGGACTGACACTGGGAACTGCGGCAGGGCTGGCTTATGCTCACTACTTGTCTATCAAAGTTAGACAGATTGCAGAGATGGCTGCTAGTCAAGAGAAGAGGCGGTACAGCTTTGGATTTGTAACTCGGATGTGCATTGTACTCTTGGCAGTCATGTTCGCCATTAAGTTCGAACAGCACATATCCCTTGTGGCGACAATTGTCGGATTTTTCATTACTCAGTTATTGTCGATTTTCGTTAGTATAATTTGGGCAAGCAAAAAGAAAGCGTAAGCAGTCTATTGGAAAGGGGTGAACACATTTATGCACTCAGCACCGATTATCGAGGTTATGGGACTGCACCTGGATTTGTCCATCATCTTCACGCTACTCTTTAGCGGAATCATTACCTTTATTATTGCCCGGCTCGCTGTTCGCAATCTTTCGGTTGAAAATCCTTCCAAGATGCAGAACTTCTTGGAGTGGGTTGTCGAATTCGTACAAGGCATTATCGGTAGTGCGATGCCGCTGAAGAAAGGCAAGGCATTCATCTCATTAGGGATGACGCTTATCTTGTTTATTTTCATATCCAACGTACTAGGTTTGCCGTTCGCAATCATTACCGAAGCACATCATCCGGTGTCTATCTTCGGTCACGAGATTGCTGCTACAAGCCAAGCGGTATTCGATGATCTTGCAACTAAGGGCAAACCTGAACACGTCCATTTGTTGTGGTATAAGTCGCCAACGGCTGACGTATCCGTAACATTCGGTCTGGCGTTCTTGGTCTTCATTATCGTGAACTTCCTAGGCCTCAAGAACAATCGGAAGCACTACTTGAAGCACTACATTGAGCCATTCCCAATCTTCCTTCCACTGAACATCGTGGAGAACTTGGCGAAGCCAATTGCGCTTGGTATCCGGTTGTACGCGAACATCTTCGCGGGTGAGGTACTGATATCCACGCTCATTGGAGCAGGGGTATTCGGTCTACCATTCCTCGCGGCATGGCAAGGCTTCAGTATATTTATCGGCGCGCTCCAAGCCTTCATCTTCACGATGTTGACAATGGTATATATCGCGCAGGCATCTGTACATGAAGAACATTAACAAACTCTGCCGAGTCCCATACTGAGTTATGGACAACTTCGGGTGAGACATATAAACAAAGCAATTCAATAATACATGAATTTTGAGGAGGACTTTTCTAATGAATTTGATCGCAGCAGCAATTGCAGTAGGTTTGGGCGCTTTGGGCGCAGGTCTTGGTAACGGTATGATCGTTAGCCGCACAGTTGAATCGATTGCTCGTCAACCAGAAGCTCGTAACATGTTGCAAACAACAATGTTTATCGGTGTTGGTATCGTCGAGGTTATTCCGCTCGCAGCTACAGTTATCGCGTTCTTGGCAATGTTCTCTTCTTAATGAATAGACAAACGGTTTGGCGGGGAAGGCCGATGCCATCCGCGCCTTCGTTTTGTTAGCACGTCATGTTAACGGAAAGGAGTGACTGTAGTGAGTTTTGTTTGGGAAAATTTCGTGTGGGCGATCCTTGCTTTCTTAATTCTATATTTCTTACTGCAAAAGTACGCGTTCGGAGCATTGTTCGACGTGATGGAGAAACGCCGCGAGCTCGTGCAGCAGCAATTGGATGAAGCGGCGAATAGCCGTTCACAGGCACAAGTATTCGTAGAAGAACAGAAGGAAGCTCTTGCTACAGCGCGCAAAGATGCGTACGACATCATCGAGCAAGCGAAACAAACGAGCGTTCGTCAAGCAGACGAAATTATCGGCGGCGCGAAGAGCGAGGCTGTTCGTCTGAAGGAAGAAGCAGCTCGCGATATCGAGAGCGAGAAGAACAAGGCAGTTGCCGCTCTTCGCGAAGAAGTGGGCAACATGTCCGTTGCAATCGCATCGAAGATCTTGGAGAAGCAAGTTGACGAGAAAGATCAAGAGCAATTGGTCGGCCAATACCTGAAAGAGGTAGGGGGCAAACAATGAGCCAGAACATCGTAATCGCCAAGCGTTATGCCAAAGCGTTGTTCGAACTTGCTCAGGAGCGTCAACTGGTCTCGGAAACGGAACAGCAGTTGAAAGATACTGCGGAATTGGTGAAAGCCAATCATGAATTGTACCTTATTCTGACGTCGCCGAATATTGGTCATGTCGAGAAGTCCGCTGTGCTTAGCAAAGTACTGGATGGTCACGTATCTGATATCGTGTTGAACATGGTACAGCTATTGAGCGAACGTGGGCGCATTGACGCACTTCGCGAGATTGCGGACAGCTATGTACGCATTGCTGGCGAAGCGCTCGGCATTCTGGATGCAACAGTGACATCCGCTTATCCGCTTGATGAATCGGAGAAAGAAGCTGTCGCTGTTGAATTTGGTCAGAAACTAGGCAAGACGATTCGCGTTCATAACGTTGTTGACGCATCCGTAATCGGAGGCTTGCAAGTCCGCATTCGGGATCACCTGTATGACGGCAGCTTGTCCGGCAAGTTGGAACGCCTAAATAGATCATTGAAATCGCAAGCGCAGTAGTTCTTATCGAGACTGTTCAAGAAGTCCGTTTTTGAACACTCATTTACTATTTAGCACGGAAGAATGGGGTGAAGCGAGTTGAGCATCAGACCTGATGAAATCAGTACACTGATTAAAAGTCAAATCGAACAATATAAATCGGAGATCGAAGTGGCGGAAGTCGGTACAGTCATTAATGTTGGTGACGGTATTGCCCGTGTACACGGACTAGAGCAATGTATGTCCGGCGAGTTGCTCGAATTCTCTAACGGCGTTATGGGTATGGCCCTCAACTTGGAGGAGAATAACGTTGGTATCGTAATTCTTGGACCTTACAAAGACATTCGCGAAGGTGACCAAGTAAAGCGTACAGGCCGCATCATGGAAGTTCCAGTCGGTGAAGCGCTGCTTGGACGCGTTGTCAATCCACTCGGCCAGCCAGTAGACGGCAAGGGCCCGATCGCTACGACGGAATTCCGTCCAGTTGAATCCAATGCACCAGGCGTTATCGACCGTAAATCGGTACATGAGCCAATGCAAACGGGTATTAAAGCGATTGACTCGATGGTTCCAATCGGTCGCGGTCAGC
Organism: Paenibacillus sp. E194; assembly: GCF_000935845.1. NCBI lineage: Bacteria > Bacillati > Bacillota > Bacilli > Caryophanales > Paenibacillaceae > Paenibacillus > Paenibacillus sp. E194. The sequence continues at coordinate 23,903 of NZ_JMDX01000002.1, read as the reverse complement.
GTGAGTTGATCATCGGTGACCGTCAAACAGGTAAAACAGCAATTGCGATCGATACGATCATTAACCAAAAAGGCAACGGCGTGAAATGTATTTACGTCGCAATCGGCCAAAAGCAATCTACAGTTGCACAAGTAGTAGAGACTCTGCGTCGTCATGGCGCATTGGACTACACCATCGTGGTAACAGCATCTGCATCCGAGCCAGCACCGCTTCTGTTCTTGGCTCCATATGCAGGTGTTTCCATGGGTGAGTACTTCATGTACAAAGGCGAGCACGTGCTCGTTGTCTATGATGACTTGTCGAAGCAAGCTGCGGCATACCGCGAATTGTCCTTGCTCCTTCGCCGTCCTCCAGGCCGTGAGGCATATCCTGGTGACGTATTCTACTTGCACTCCCGCTTGCTGGAGCGCGCTGCGAAGCTGAGCGACGAGAATGGCGGCGGTTCCTTGACTGCATTGCCATTTATCGAGACACAAGCATCTGACGTATCGGCTTACATTCCAACGAACGTAATCTCGATTACGGACGGACAGATTTTCTTGGAATCTGACTTGTTCAATGCTGGTCAACGTCCAGCGATTAACGTAGGTATTTCCGTTTCCCGTGTTGGTGGTTCCGCACAGATCAAGGCGATGAAGAAGGTAGCAGGTACACTTCGTCTCGACTTGGCACAATATCGTGAATTGCAAGCCTTCTCCCAATTCGGATCCGATTTGGATAAGTCAACGCTTGCTCGCTTGAACCGTGGTGAGCGCTTGATGGAAATTCTGAAACAAGGTGTCAACCAGCCGCTTCCAGTAGAGAAGCAAGTTGTCAGCTTGTATGTAGCGACGAGAGGGCATTTGGATGAAATTCCGGTGCAAGACATTCAACGCTTCGAGAATGAATTCCATGCTTACTTGGCAAGTAATCAAGATAGCATCTACCAATCGATCAGCGATACGAAAGATCTAGTAAAAGAAAACGAAGACGCACTGGTTGAAGCTGTTACGAAATTCAAGAAGAGCTTCGCCGTGTCGGTGTAATAGATAGAATTTGACTGTAGCCGGGAAGCCGCAGGGGCTCCCGGTGCGCATTCGAAGAAGTCCGCTTTGCCCTGCGCAAAGCGCTAAAGGCAGGTGAGATGGAAGTGGCTAAAGGAATTCTCGAGATTAAGCGCCAGATCAAGAGCGTGCAGAGCACGAAGCAGATCACGAAGGCGATGGAGATGGTTGGTGCGGCGAAGCTGCGCCGCGCGCAATCGAAGGCTGAGGCAGCTCGTCCTTATGCGGATAAGCTGAAGGAAGTCGTCTCCAGCATTGCGGCTGGTACGCAAGGGATTTCCCACCCGATGCTAGAGAAGCGTCCTGTTAAGAAGACAGGATTTCTCGTTATCACGTCCGACGGTGGCTTGAAGGGCGGCTACAATGCCAACGTTCTTCGTAAGGTCATGGTTACCATGCAGGAACGCAAGCAGACGAAGAATGATATCGTATTGTTCGTCATCGGACGCAAGGGTCGTGATTACTTCCGTAGAAGAGGATTTAATATCGTGGAGACCGTTACGGAGTTGCCGGATACGCCTTCATTTGCAGACATTAAATCTATCGCATACAACGCCGTGAAATATTTTGAAGAGCAGAAGTATGATGAACTGATTTTGTTCTATAACGAATTCGTGAACGCAATCACGCAGGTTCCGGTAGAGAAACAACTCTTGCCGCTTGATAATGAAGCGTTTAACGGTCCAGTAACATCGTATGAGTATGAGCCTTCTGCTGAAGAAGTGCTAGGGCAATTGCTGCCGAAGTATGCGGAGACACTCATTTACAGTGCGCTCCTCGATGCGAAGGCAAGTGAGTTCGGCGCGCAAATGACCGCAATGGGCAATGCGACGAAGAACGCAACGAAGATGATTAGCTCGTTGCAGCTCGTGTATAACCGTGCACGCCAAGCGGCGATTACACAGGAAATTTCGGAAATTGTAGCAGGGGCAAACGCTCAGGCTTAATTGGAAATGCATGTTTGACAGTAGGAGGGAACGAGATGAGTAAAGGACGCGTGCTTAGCGTAATGGGTCCGGTTGTCGACATTGAGTTCGAACGTGGACAACTGCCTGAAATTTTGAACGCGATCAAGATTGAGCAGAAGTCAACGACTGCCGGCGCGCCTGACATCAACTTGACTTTGGAAACATCGGTTCACTTGGGTGACAACGTAGTTCGCTGCGTTGCGATGTCTTCCACTGACGGCTTGATTCGCGGCATGGAAGCGACAGATCTTGGCGCTCCAATTACAGTACCGGTAGGCGAAGTGACGTTGGGTCGTGTATTCAACGTGCTTGGTGAAGCAATTGATAATGCGGGCGACGTTGTTAAAGAAACAGTTAGCCCGATTCATAAAGAAGCTCCTAAATTCGACGAACTTTCCACACAAGCGGAAATTCTCGAAACAGGGATCAAAGTTATCGACTTGCTGGCTCCTTATGTAAAGGGCGGTAAGATCGGTCTGTTCGGTGGTGCCGGCGTAGGTAAGACGGTAACGATCCAAGAGCTGATCAACAACATCGCGCAGGAGCACGGCGGTATTTCCGTATTTGCGGGTGTCGGCGAGCGTACGCGCGAAGGTAATGACTTGTACCATGAAATGAAGGATTCTGGCGTTATCAGCAAAACGGCGATGGTATTCGGTCAGATGAATGAGCCGCCAGGAGCACGTTTGCGTGTTGCCTTGACGGGTCTGACAATGGCGGAGCATTTCCGTGATGAAGAAGGCAAGGACGTACTCTTGTTCATCGACAACATCTTCCGTTTTACACAAGCAGGTTCCGAAGTATCCGCCTTGCTCGGCCGCATGCCGTCCGCGGTAGGTTACCAACCTACATTGGCTACGGAAATGGGTCAATTGCAAGAACGGATTACTTCCACGAAGAAAGGTTCTGTTACATCCATTCAGGCGATCTACGTTCCTGCGGATGACTATACAGACCCGGCTCCTGCAACGACGTTCGCTCACTTGGATGCGACGACGAACTTGGAGCGTAAAATTTCCGAGATGGGTATCTTCCCAGCGGTTGATCCGCTTGCATCCTCATCTCGTATCTTGTCGCCGGAAATTGTCGGCGAAGAGCACTACCAAGTTGCGCAGAGCGTTAAGCGTCTTTTGCAACGTTATAAAGAACTTCAAGATATTATCGCAATCCTTGGTATGGACGAGTTGTCCGAGGAAGATAAGCTGACAGTATCACGTGCACGTAAAATTCAGCGCTTCCTGTCGCAGCCGTTCCACGTTGCGGAACAATTTACGGGCATTAGCGGTAAGTACGTGCCTGTTAAAGAAACCGTACGCAGCTTCAAGGAAGTCCTGGACGGCAAGCATGATGACCTTCCAGAAGCAGCCTTCTTGTACGTTGGTACAATCGAAGAAGCTGTGGAAAAGGCAAAGACGCTGTAAGCGGCTTGACGTGAAACGGTCTGTCTAATGCCAAGGCGGAGGACAGAACGGAAGGAGGAAACCTCAGTTGAGCACCTTTTTGTTAGAAATCGTTACACCGGAGCACAAAGTGTTCGAACAGCAGGTGGACATGATTAGCGTCAAGGGCGTCGAAGGAGATCTCGGTATTTTGGCGAACCACATTCCGATGGTTACGCCGCTTCGCATTGGTCCGATGAAGATCAAGGAAAGCGGTAAGGAGCATTGGATTGCGATTCATGGCGGATTTGTTGAAGTGCGTAAGGACAAAGTCGTCGTGCTTGCAGAGAGCGCGGAAATGCCGGAAGACATCGATGTGGAACGTGCTAAGGCAGCAAAGGTCCGGGCGGAGCAACGTCTGGCACTGGCTGCGCGGAGCAAGCAAGATTCCCTAGACTTCCGTCGTGCGGAATTGTCGCTTCAACGTGCCGTGACGCGGATTAAAGTCTCGCAAAAAGAATGGTAATCATGATATAAATCGAAGAAGAGCTGTTCCAGAACCCCTCAGGTTTTGGAACAGCTCTTTTCTCATAAGGATTAATTTTTCATCATTCATATGAATTTGATTATGGCTTCAACATAACCTCAGCCTCAGAGCGATTCGTATGCATGCTGTAGAAGGCTTCTCCGACCAATTGCGGGTCAAAGGAGGTGTTTGGCTGGACGAAGCCGCAGACGGTCAATGTGCCAGCATACAGACCGTATTGCTTGAACTCATCATGTAGGCTGAGGGCAAGGCTGCGCAGACCAGATTTCCCGACACCGAGTGATGCCAGTGATGCTGTTGGCTGCAGTGCTTGTCCACCACCCGTCAGCAGGTATGAACCTGTACCGCGTGTTTTCATGCCCGGAAGAACACATTGGGCAGTCGTCAGCGCACCTACTACGTTTACCTTGAAGTCCTCGATCATATCAGAAGGCTGCACTTCAGAGGGAAGTCCAGGTGCATGGGCAGAAGCGTTGTATACGATAGCCTCAGGCGTGCCATACTCCGCTTCAAGTGCTGTTAGTGCTTGACGAAGAGCGGCTTCGTCGCTAGTAAGTGCGACAGCGCCTGTCGCTTCAATATTCATATCATGCAGAATGTCTTTCATTTGCTCTAACGTATCCGATTCTCGCGTAATGAGAACGGGAAGGTAACCACGTTGTCCAAAGGACTTGGCAATGCCAAGTCCGATGCCGCATCCGGCGCCGACGATCCAAATCATCGGTTGTGTCATATGTCGTTCAACCCCTTGTTGTATGATCCGATGTATGGATATTGTAAACCGAACATGCAGCAGAGTTCAAAACCATTTTTCACATATCCCGTCATTCACCAGAAAAATATTTTGGAAAATCTTATTTTATTGCTTGACTCACGTATAGGGTCTGTTTATAATAAAGACAGTTAATATTGATAATCATTCTCAAGTAAGGATTATCGGTTAACGACATCAATTGTACGTTCAGGAAGGCTACTTCTTGAACTGTCACATCAAGTGAAATATCCTTCTTCTTGGTTCTTTTGATTTTCAGTAGGTTGGTTAATTGTAGGTAGTTTCCTCATCCTCCGTGAGCTGTGGCCGGATCGCAGCTCTCTTTTTTTTGCCCTCATTTCCACTCGTGGGTATAGGGATGGTCACAACTCAAAAGAGTGAATCAGGTTAGAGCCGAGCCGAATTGAAAATGAGTTATATGAGTTGAATATAAGTTGGATATAAGTTGAATGTAACTTGTACTGGAATGCGTCGAAGCTGGCCCGTGTAATGCGGGCATTCATTGGCCCCTTTTTTGATCTGCGGATTAGAAAGGGGGTTTGTTGTTTCTTTGTTTTTTACTTTTAAATTGAACGAAATCAAAAGGAAAATCGTACTAATTACAGATTCGCAATAAGGAGGAATTTGTAATGAAGAAAATATTCTCTTGGGTACTAGCTCTAACACTTGCGTTGTCGATGATCGCGCCGTCAGCGTCAATGGCATCCCCGTCAAGCAGTAGTGATCTCGCAGTAGCTGCTCAGGGATTGGAACAGATCGCAGCGGAGAAAGCCGCACTTCTCACTAAAATGGGGACGGTAAGCGTACAATATGCCCTGATTGACAACGGAAAGATTACGTTGTCCGGCCAGGCTGGCATCAACGATATGGAAGGAAAGAAGCCGTTAACCAAGGATACAATGTATGGCATCGGATCAACGAGCAAAATGTTCACGGCCGCAGCCGTAATGAAGCTAGTGGAAGAGGGGAAGATTGACCTCGATGCGCCCTTGATCAACTATATTCCCGATTTCACAATGAAGGATGAACGGTATAAGCAGATCACACCGCGCATGCTGCTGAACCATTCCTCTGGCTTGCAAGGAGGCTCCAGTTACGGCAACGCCTTCCTGTTCGAGGACAATGATACCTATCCGCATGATACGCTGCTTAAACAATTATCAACGCAAAGCCTAAAAGCAAATCCAGGTGCGTTTTCTGTTTACTGTAACGACGGCTTCACACTGGCTGAGATTCTGGTAGAGAGAGTTAGCGGCATGAGCTTTACAGCATTTATACACAACTATTTTACGGAACCATTGAAGTTGAGTCATACCAAGACATCGCAGGACGTATTGGAACAAGATAAGTTGGCGGGGCTCTTTTTCCCTTTCTACCAAGGACAGCTTCCGAATGAAACCGTCAATGCGATTGGGACAGGGGGAATTTATTCTACAGCGGAAGATTTGGTGAGATTCTCTCAATTGTTTACGGGTGAGACGAAGGGTGTCCTCTCTGACAAGGCGATACAGGCGATGGCGAATGAAGAATACAAGAAGGGTCTGTGGCCGGAAGATACGGATAATAGTTTCAACTACGGTCTCGGCTGGGATAGCGTGAAGCTGTTTCCATTCAATGAATATGGCATGAAGGGATTAGCCAAAGGCGGCGATACGATGCTGTATCATGCTTCCCTCGTAGTGCTTCCAGAACAGAAGATGGCGGCAGCAGTGTTGACTTCTGGCGGTTCAAGCATGACAAATGAGATGCTGGCGAACGACTTGCTGCTGCAAGCGCTGAAGGAGAAGGGGGCAATTAAAACGATAAAACCGGAGAAATCCTTCGGCAAGCCTCTAAAGGTTGAGATACCTGCTGAGGTGGCGAAGCAGGCTGGTTATTATGGTACTAGAAATCAGCAAGTGAAGGTTGAGATCAAGAAGGACGGCGAACTGTTTTTGCCGTTAGCAACTCTCATTGATCATTCGAAAGAAAAGTATGTGTACACATCGGATGGAAGCTTCATCAATGAGAACGGAACTTCCAAGGTCAGTTTTGTAACCGAGAAGAATGGCCGCACATACATCTGGGTGAGAGAATATATGAAAATGCCAGGTCTGGGACAGTTTGTACTGTCGCATTATGCGGCAGAAAAACTGGAAGTGAACAAGCTCTCTAAGGAGACTGCTGAGGCATGGGAGAAGCGGCAAGGCATGACATTCTATCAAGTAAACGAGAAATATTCTTCCCTCATGTATTTCTTGCTAAAACCGGCGTTACAGATTGCTCGTTCTAACGAGCTGCCAGGCTATTTAGGGGATAAAAAAATTACAGGTCCAAACACGGCCGCAAGCGAGCTTAATATTCCGGGCATGCTGGGCGGTCGGGATCTGGCGGAATCTAGATTCTTCACGCAAGATGAAGTCGAATACATGGAGGAGGCCGGCAAATTGTATATCAGCGGTGCGAACGTTAATCCCCTTTATGCTGGAAAAAGCTCAACTGCCACGCTGCAAGCGAACGGGCATGCAAGATGGTATACAGTTCCGGATGTAGCCGTGGGCAAGACGATGACTGTTGCGCTACCAGCGAAGGGTGCATTCGTGGTCTATAACGAGCAAGGCCTACCAGTTAACTTTACAGTTGTCAGCGGCAATAACGAAGTGACGCTGCCTAAGAATGGCACAATCGTCTTTGCTGGTGCACCAGGCTCGGAATTTGGCATTACATTGAAATAACCAAACGATAGATGATGGAACGGCGACAGCAGCATGCACGTGATAGTTGAAGTAAGTTGAGCCGCTACCTGGATCTATCTAAACTGAAGTGCACTCTTTAATAGTAGTCATTGGGTAGACACCTCTGTGTCTTATCTGATGAATGTCTATAAGGAGTGCATTTTTTGGTTTTTACAGGATATAAATCCATAGCTCAGCCAGTGGTTGCATCCAGTGAGAGGAGAGAAGCATATCTGCTGATTGGTTACTCTCCTGAGACTCCAGAGCTGCTCGAGCTCCCAGATGTTCATAAAACATTCACCAGCTGATCTTCTATCGTTCTCCTTATGTGAATATGTATATAACCAAAACCGAACAACTTTTCATAAAACTGTCCAAAAGGTGGTATTAATTGCATAGACGGAGTTGGTAGGTTTTGTTATAATTGTGGCGGGTTTATTACAAAATTCTCTATTTTTTTGCAAAATGGCAGTTGCTGCGGCGGAGGGGATGACTTTTGGAACAGTACATCAACAATTACGTCATTGTGGCCATTTTTATTGCACTCGGTATTTTATTGCCGGTTGTCGCACTGACGGTAGGGAGATGGCTCAGACCAAAGAAGCCGACAGATATGAAGCAAACAACTTATGAAAGCGGTAACGAACCTGTTGGTGTCGGACAAGTCCGATTCAACGTACGGTACTATTTGTTTGCGCTCATGTTTGTCATTTTTGATGTCGAAACCGTTTTCTTGTATCCATGGGCGGTTGCATACAATCAGCTTGGATTGTTTGCACTTGTCGAAATGTTGATTTTCGTCGGATTGCTGTTGGTTGGATTAATTTACGCCTGGAAAAAGAAGGTGCTTCAATGGGACTCACTTTAGAATCAATTACGCCGGAAGAACGGCAGGAGTTGGAACGCAATGTGTTCTTTGGCACGCTTGAACAGTTGAAGGCATGGGCTCGCAGTAATTCATTATGGCCGCTTACGTTCGGTCTTGCCTGCTGCGCAATCGAGATGATGGGGACGGGAGCGTCGCACTACGACTTGGATCGCTTCGGCGTTATCTTTCGAACGTCTCCAAGACAATCGGATGTTATGATCGTATCTGGTACAGTCACGAAGAAGATGGGGCCGCTATTGAAGCGTCTGTATGATCAAATGCCTGAGCCGAAATGGGTCATCGCAATGGGATCATGCGCGACGGCTGGAGGGCCGTACGTGAAGTCGTATTCAGTCGTCAAAGGCGTGGATCAGATAGTGCCTGTTGATGTTTATATTCCAGGCTGCCCGCCGAATCCTGCGGCCCTTATCTACGGCATCAACAAGCTGCAAGAGAAAATCCGCTATGAGGCGAAAACCGGAAAGCGGGTGACGAATCGATGAGCGAGGAACAAGAGAAGGACAAGACAGCTGAAGAACAATCCTCTGAGCAACGATCGAAGCAAGAATCAAATACGGAATCTAATTCGATTCCAGAATCGAAACCAGAATCGAATCTAGGTTCAAAACCGGATTTAGATGAAGCAACAGCAAGTGAAGGAATCAAGACCGCAGCAGGAGAAAAGTCCGAAGTGAAAGCGGATGAACCGCAAGTGCCAGTTCGGGAGGCATCAGATGTGGAGACCGTCCCTGAAGTGCCAGCGCAGAAGCTAGAGACGGTCGAAGGGACAGTAGAAGAGCAGAAGGAAGCGGCAGCACTACAAGATGATCCAGTGGCTCCTGCATCTGCTGAATCCCAGGAGCATGCGGATGCGACGAAGGAGGTTTCCGTAACAGCGGAAACGGAGAAGCCGAAGCGTGCCCCTTTGACGGAAGAGGAGAAGGCTGCGCGAATTCAAGCGGCTGCTGAGGCGCGCGCGGCGCGGGCGAAGGCAGCAGAAGGCGGTAGTGAAACATCGACTACAGCAGATGCAGCAGCTCGTCCACCAAGAGCGCGTGCGAAGGAAGGCGGTGCAGGGGATGCTGCGGAGAAGCTAGAACGGCCCACACGAGCGCCTCGGGTTAAGGCAGACGAAGAACCGCCAAAGCCGAAAGAGCCCTCACCCAAACAGCCAGTTCTTGATCAGCTCATAGCCTTGCTTAAGGCCGAAGTCGCAGAGGATGCGGTTGAAGAGGAGGCTATCAATGAAGTCAATGATCATTTACCAACGGTAACGGTGAAAAATGATCATTGGCTGGTAGCAGCTCAGCTGCTTCGTGAACATAAAGATTGGTCGTGTGACTATTTGCGTAATTTATCCGGCATTGACCAGGAAACTCATTTAGAAGTAATCTATCATCTTATCAATTTAAGCACGAAAGCAGAGGTTGCTGTTCGTGTAAAGACAGATCGCGAGGTGCCTTCCATCGCATCGGTAACGCCTATATGGCCTACTGCGAACTGGAATGAGCGCGAAGTTTACGACTTGTTGGGCATTTCGTTTCCGGGACATCCCGACTTGCGTCGCATCATGATGCCGGATGACTGGGTTGGACATCCGCTTCGCAAAGACTACGTGCCGTTAGATTCGGAGGTGTAACCCTGTGATTCGTACAGAAGAACTATTGCTTAATGTTGGACCGCAGCACCCGAGTACTCACGGTGTATTCCGCATCGTCGTCAAGATTGATGGCGAGGTGATCAAGGAAGCGACCCCGGTAATGGGATATTTGCACCGCGGAACGGAGAAGCTTGCGGAAAACTTGAACTATACGCAAATTATTCCTTATACCGATCGTATGGATTATGTGTCCGCCATGACGAACAACTATGTACTCGTGCATGCCGTTGAGAAGCTGATGCAGCTGGAAGTTCCGGAAAGAGCAGAGTTTCTCCGACTTATCGTTATGGAATTGCAACGCGTAGCAAGCCATTTGGTATGGTGGGGGACGTATTTGCTTGATATTGGGGCGATGAGCCCGTTCTTATTTGCGTTCCGCGACCGGGAGATCATTATCGATTTGTTCAACGAACTATGCGGGGCACGGCTGACATACAACTACATGCGGGTCGGCGGCGTCAAGTGGGACGCGCCTCCAGGCTGGATCGACAAAGTCCGCGAGTTTGTTCCATACATGCGCAAAAGGCTGGATGAATACAACAAGCTCGTAAGCGGCAACGAAATTTTCCTGACCCGCATTAAAGGAATCGGTACTTATGATGCGGAAACGGCAATCGCATATGGACTTAGCGGTGCCAATCTACGCTGCACGGGAGTAAATTGGGATTTGAGGAAGCAGGAGCCTTACAGCCTGTACGATCGATTCGAATTCGATGTTCCACTTGGAACCCGTGGGGACTGCTATGAACGGTATTTGATTCGTGTTGAAGAGATACGGCAAAGTTTACGCATTTTGGAGCAGGCTGTGGAGCAATTCCCGAGCGAGGGAGAGACAATGGGCAAAGTGCCGCGCGTCATACGTCCGCCTGCTGGTGAAGTATACGCTCGTATTGAATCTCCGCGCGGAGAGATTGGCTGCTATATCGTATCCAAGGGCAAGGCGGAGCCGTTCCGGTTGAAGTTCCGTCGGCCGTCCTTCGTTAATTTGCAAATACTGCCGAAGCTGCTCGTAGGCGAAACGATGACGAATATGATTACCATACTGGGCGGGATTGATATCGTCGTCGGGGAGGTGGATGCATAGTGGGGGACTTGTTGAATCAGACGCTCACGTGGCAGAATGGTCTTATTTTTATCGCATGGGGAGTTGTTCTTCTTTTCGTCGTCCTTGGCTTCGTAACCTATGCGATATACTTCGAACGCAAGGTCATCGGCTGGATGCAGCTGCGTCACGGTCCTACACGGGTAGGTCCGCTGGGACTGCTGCAGACGGTTGCTGATATATTGAAACTACTACTCAAGGAAGACACAATACCTCGCAAGGCTGATAAAGCACTATTCATCTTGGCTCCAGTCATCACGTATGTACCAGCATTTGCGGTCATTGCGACGATTCCTTATGCCGCTAATCTAGGCTTTGCTGATCTAAATGTAGGATTGTTATATTATGCCGCATTGTCCAGCATCTCTACCATTGGTATTATTTTAGGAGGGTGGGCGTCCAACAACAAATACTCTCTGCTTGGCGGAATGCGCTCAGCGGCGCAAATGATTAGCTATGAAATTCCGCTCGTTATCTCAGTCGCAGGTATAATCATGTTGAATGGATCTCTCAGCTTGCGTACTATTGTAGAAGGGCAAGGCAACTATTTCTGGGAATGGAACTTTATCCCGCAAATCATCGGATTCATTGTCTTTATTATCGCGGGGGTATCTGAGTTGAATCGTACCCCATTTGATTTGCCAGAAGCAGAATCAGAGCTTGTTGCGGGTTATCATGTTGAATATAGCGGCTTCCGATTCGCCTTCTTCATGTTGGCGGAATACGTGTATGTATTCGCACTCTCGGCACTGACGACGGTCTTGTTCCTAGGCGGTTGGCATCCACCGCTCCCGTTCCTCGATTTCATTCCGGGGCTGCTGTGGTTCATCCTGAAATTTTCATTCTGCGTCTTCTTCCTATTCTGGCTGCGCGCAACGATGCCACGTATACGTGTAGACCAATTGATGGGCTTTGGGTGGAAGGTGCTGCTGCCGCTTGCCCTGCTTAACGTCTTCTTGACGGCGTTTTACATCGAAATTTTCAACAAATAGGCTAGGGGTGAGATCCGTGAAAGGACTGTTGAAGGGTCTAGGCGTTACATTCAAGGCGATGACGTCGAAGAAGGTCACCTACAAATACCCAGATGTTCCGCTTGAAATGCCTGACCGTTTTCGCGGCATACAGCATTTCGATCCGGATAAGTGCATCGTATGCAATCAATGTGCCCGCATCTGTCCAACGGAATGCATTACGTTGACAGGCAAACCGAATCCAGATCCAGAGAAGAAGGGCAAAGTAATCGACACGTACGATATTAACTTTGAGATTTGCATTTTGTGCGATCTTTGTACGGAAGTATGTCCGACCGAAGCGATTGTCATGACCAACAATTTTGAACTGGCGACATACAGTCGCGATGACTTGTTCAAAAATTTGAACTGGCTGAACGACAATGATGTCAATGTTCGTCAAGAGAACAACTCCGCCATGCCGAAGGGGGGCGCGAAGAAAAGTGTTTAACTTCTCTTTGGATTGGACGGGGGAGACGATTGTCTTCTTCGTGTTGGCCATCTGCATTATTTCCGGCGCGGTATTGATGCTTAACTTTACGAAGGTTGTACATATGGTCGTCTCTGTTGCCTTCTCCTTCCTAGGGTTGGCAGGGATGTACGTGCTGTTGGATGCTGAATTTGTTGCTTTTGTGCAGGTACTTGTTTATACAGGCGCGATATCGATACTCATGATTTTCGGAATTATGATGACCAAGCACGATAAGCAGGATGAGGCATTCGTCAAGCCGTGGAAGGAAGCGTTAGCCGCAATAGGCTGTATTGCCCTGTTTGGAGTGCTATTCTTCTCTATTCGCAGCTCTGAGTTTCCTGTACATCAAGACGCTGCATTGGTTCAGGATAATACGCTGAATATCGGGAAGCAACTGTTCACAGAGCATGTCATTCCGTTCGAGCTGCTGTCTGTTCTGTTGACGGTGGCCTTTATCGGAGCAATTGTGCTGGCTAAGAAGGAGGCGGATGAAGGATGAGTACGATGCTTGCTTCCTTTTTAACACTTGCTGCTATATTGTTCTGTATTGGTTTATATGGTGTATTAACAAAGCGCAATGCAGTTATTGTGCTGCTGTCCATTGAGTTGATGCTCAATGCGGCGAACTTGAACTTGATTGCCTTTTCGAAATACGGGGTCGTACCGAGCCTGAAGGGGCAAATTTTCTCTCTCTTTACAATTGCGATTGCAGCTGCAGAAGCGGCAATTGGTGTCGCCATCCTTATCGCGTTGTACCGGAATCGCGGAACGGCCAACGTGGACGAATTTGACGACTTGAAGAGATAATCGGTAGGGAGGATACGACAATGGAATCCGTCTTTTCGCAATTCGCATGGGCTATCCCGGTCATTCCGCTGCTCGCGTTCCTCATACTGACGGCATTTGGCCGCCAGATGAAAGGCGCAGCCGTTCTGCTCGGTGTCATCAGCTCTCTTGCTGCGTTCATTCTGTCTGCGCTCCTCTTGTGGGAGCGGGTGTCCGGAACGATGGAGGACTATACCCGGAGCTTTGATTGGATTCGCTTCGGTGACATCCGTCTGGAGTTTGGATTCGATGTGACGAACTTGAACGCGCTAATGCTCGTCATTGTCACACTGGTCAGCTTACTAGTAAATGTGTATTCCAAAGGCTACATGCATGGTGATGAGCGGCAAACGGTGTTCTACGCCTATATTGCGCTCTTTACCAGCTCGATGCTTGGACTTGTGCTATCTCCAAACTTGCTCCAGCTCTATATCTTTTGGGAACTTGTTGGGGTATGCTCATTCCTCCTCGTTGGATTCTGGTATGAGCGTCCTGCAGCACGTGCTGCGGCTAAGAAGGCCTTCATCGTTACACGGATCGGAGACGTTGGTTTATTTATAGCACTACTGCTTCTGTTCTGGTACATGCCGGGTCATGCGCTTGACTTCGGATCGATCAGCAATGTGTTCAGCAATGCAGATGCACTGGCACAGAGCGGTATATCTGCCGGACTGACGACATGGATTGCATCTCTCATATTTGTAGGGGCGGTTGGCAAGTCGGGTCAATTCCCGCTGCATACCTGGCTCCCAGATGCCATGGAAGGGCCGACACCGATCTCAGCACTCATCCATGCGGCTACGATGGTTGCGGCAGGGGTATATCTCGTTGCACGCACGTTTGATATTTTCCACATGTCGCCTACGGCAATGACGATTGTCGCGAGTGTTGGAGGATTTACTGCGATCTTCGCAGCGACGATTGCAATCGCGCAGCGCGACTTGAAGCGCATCCTTGCATACTCAACGGTTAGTCAGCTCGGCTATATGATGATGGCGCTTGGTCTTGGGGCTGTAACCGCAGGGGTGTTCCACCTGTTTACGCACGCCTTCTTTAAGGCCCTTCTGTTCCTCGGAGCGGGAAGCGTCATTCATGCTGTACATACACAAGATATATTCAAAATGGGTGGCGTTGGCCGCAATATGAAGGTTACCGCTTGGACATTCGGTATTGGCGCGCTGGCACTGTCCGGTATTCCGCCCCTGTCCGGCTTTTGGTCTAAGGATGCGATCTTGACAGCGGCTTGGGATCAGAATAATTGGCTCTTATTTATTCTTGGTGCAGTTGCTGCATTCTTTACCGCTTTTTATATGGCACGTTTGTTCTTCCTCGTATTTACGGGGGAACCATCAGCAGACAGCGAGGCTTCCAAGTCGCATGAATCGCCATTGTCTATGACAGTTCCATTGATCGTGCTCAGTGTACTGGCTGTGGTTGCAGGATTCGTCAACACTCCGTTCGGGGGTAGCTTCGGCACCTGGCTCACAGGCGAAGAAGTAGGTGAGCATGCAAATGTCATGGTGATGATTGTATCGGCGCTTATCGGTGTATTGGGTATTGGACTTGGATATGTCATGTACGGACCTGGTCGCAAGCGTCAAGATACGCTCGAACATGCGGCGGCACCTGTCTATCGTCTGCTTGCCAACAAATATTATATTGATGAACTATATCAAATCGTATTTGTTCGTAGCCTTACCGGAATTGGGCAACTGCTGAAGGCAATCGATAAATGGGTAATAGATGGTCTGGTACGCTTGGTAGCATGGTTTACAGTCAGTGTTGGCCGAACATCGCTGCGTGTGCAGAACGGTCAACTGCAAACCTATGGCCTAGTATCCCTGTTTGGCTTTGTCGGATTGATTCTGCTCGTGCTGGCTCTTGGAAGGAGGTTCTGGTAGATGCTGAATATTCTTTCTTCGATGCCGCTGCTAACGTTGCTGATTTTCTCTCCACTTCTTGGAGTCATTGTGCTTCTGTGCATTCCGCAGGGGCGTACGCGTGCGATTCAGGTGACAGGCATTGTAACGACATTCGTGCCTCTTCTACTGGCGCTTATCATTTATGGCAATTACGATGCACTCGGGCAAGGCAAAACCATAGCAGAGCAATGGTCATGGATATCGATTCCGCTCAATTCAGAATTGATTGAAGGGCTAAGCTCATGGGCATTTACGATTCAATATCATTTGTCGATAGATTCCTTATCGCTGCCGCTCGTGGTAATGACCACGATCGTAACTTCGATGGCGGCGTTTGCTTCCTTGTATGTGAAGAAACGCTGGAAGTCGTATTTTATTCTTTTCCTGCTGCTTGAAGTTGGCATGCTAGGTGTCTTTATGGCGCGTGATTTGTTCTTATTTTTCATGTTTTTCGAATGGACGCTGGTACCAACTTATTTCCTGATTGGTATCTGGGGCTATATGCATCGCGAGAAGGCCGCAAACCAATTCCTGCTGTACAATGGACTCGGTTCTGCGCTTCTCTTAGTTGCCTTCATTGTACTTACGGTGACAGCAGGCTTTGCACCTAACCCGGATATGGCGGCGAATGGCCATTACGTATATACGGGCAATCTTGATGTCATTATGAAGAACATTAATGATGCGACTTCTTTTATATATCAAGAGCAGAGCGGCGTATATTTGTCTGACAGCATGCGGACGTTTGTCTTTTTCTTGCTCATTGTAGCTTTTGGTGTGAAGCTCCCGATCTTCCCATTCCACACATGGATGCTGCGCGTGCATGCAGAAGCTCCGGCACCTGTGGTGATGCTGCACTCAGGAATATTGCTGAAGATGGGTGCTTACGGTCTTATTCAGTTCGGAACAGCATTGCTTCCGAAGGAAACAGCATCTTGGGCTGTACTACTAGCGGTACTGGGTGTTATTAATGTGCTGTATGGGGCCATACTCGCCTTTGTGCAGACAGAATTTAGACTTATCCTAGCTTATTCTAGTATTAGTCATATGGGCTTCGTTCTGCTTGGTATCGCAGCGATGAATGACATTGGGCTTCAAGGTGCTGTTGTGCAGATGGTCTCGCATGGATTTATCTCTGCTTTGTTCTTCCTGCTGGTAGGCGCATTATTAGAGCGTACAGGAACAACAAAAATTGGCGAACTGGGTGGATTAGCGAAGGGCATGCCATTCTTGTGTGGCATCTTATTGCTGTCAGGCTTGGCGTCGCTAGGCTTGCCGGGCTTGTCTGGATTCGTAGCAGAGCTTCTGTCCCTGCTTGGTCTGTTCGGAACGATGAAATGGGCAGCCATACTTGCTGCACTTGGGATTATATTAAGCAGTGTCTATGTGCTTCGTGGGGTGCTGGCAATCTCTTATGGGCCAAGAGACGATCGTTTTGCAAGCTTGAAGGATGCCAGACTTGTCGAAGCTGTGCCGATTATGGTGCTGACGGCATGCATTATTTTAATCGGATTGTTCCCATCATTTGTTACGGCTCCGATTGATAATGGCGTCGAGCATGTCATCGAATTATTCAAGGTGAGGGGGTAGGCCCATGGAAGCGACTACAGTTAAATTGCTGCAATTGGGCGATCTCGCACTGCTGGCACCTGAGCTGACGCTTGTTATTGCAGCGATTGTGATCTCGCTCATTGATTTGGCGCTGCCCCGTCGTGTGAACCGGGATATTATCGGGGGGCTGTCCCTGCTGGGCGTTCTAATTTCGCTTGGCTTCGTGGTATGGAAGTTGTATCAACGAACATTACTTAACGAGGAAGCGGCTCGATCCATGCAGCTGCTCAATCAAAGCTATCGCGTTGATGATTTTGCCCTGCTGCTCAAAATTGTATTTCTTACCGGTACGGCGCTCATACTGCTAATGAGTATCGGCAATATAAGAGATAAGGAGATTCCGCATCGCGGCGAATATTATTACTTGCTGCTTCCAGCTGCGCTTGGCGCGATGATCATGGCTTCATCAGGGGATCTAATTACGCTCTATGTTGGTCTGGAATTGTTAAGCATTACTTCCTATATTCTCGTTGGGTTGAAGAAGAATGACCGGAAGTCATCAGAAGGTGCATTCAAATACGCGGTACTGGGAAGTGTAGCGTCTGCATTTATTTTATACGGGATGTCCTTCGTATACGGCATGACAGGAAGTACGCAGCTTGGTGCGATTGCAAGAGGGCTGGCGGATCAAGTTCATTCCTTCGAACCGCTTATCTATGTCAGCTTTCTGCTCATGCTGGTGGGCTTCGGGTTTAAGGTTGCAGCAGCACCATTCCATGCCTGGTCACCTGATGTATATGCGGGTGCGCCAACACCTGTCGCTGCTTTCTTGGCGGTCGTATCCAAAGGTGCGAGCTTGGCAATTCTGTTCCGCATATTCTATAGTCTCTATTTTGGTCTAGGTGCCAATAGGGATATGCTTATCTATCACGACTTTGCAACGATTCTTCTAGTGCTCGCAGCGGTGTCTATGGTGATCGGGACAACAATGGCGCTCAAGCAGTCGAATGTCAAGCGGCTTCTAGCCTTGTCTGGTATTGCGAATGCAGGTTACCTGCTTGTGCCGATTGGGCTCGATATGTTGGATGGATCGTGGCATTCATCGAACTTCTCGGAGTTCCTATTCTACTTGTTGGCCTATTTATTTACGACGATTGGTGCGTTTGCCGTCCATACGGTTATGGAGCGCGCTGCAGGCCATGATGAAATGAAGGGATATGCCGGCCTGTATTATCGTTCTCCATGGCTAGCTGTAGCGATGACCGTACTTGTGCTGTCACTTGCAGGGATCCCAGTTACAGCTGGATTTATGGGTAAGCTGTACATCATTTTTGGAGCAGCTGCCAGCCATGCGGTGTGGCTCTCTGTGCTCATGATGGTAACAGGCGTAATCTCTTTCTACTTCTACTTCGGCTTCATACGCCAGATGTATATGCGTGCTGGCAATGAGGATGAAGTTCGTATATCGATTACTCAACGAGCAGTCATCGCCTTATGCGTATTGATTGTACTGCTGCTCGGTGTGTTCCCTAACTTCGTCGTGAAGGTCATTCAGCATGTGTTCTCTATTGGAGTAGATTTGCTGATCCGCATGTAATCGGAACTCAGGTTAGTTGGAGCATGCAATGACATATAGGCTAGTGTGTGCTAGCGGAGAATCGAGGTCTCTCATGAGAGACTTCGATTCTTTTTTTGTAAATGTAGGACTCAGGACTCAAATTGATCAATACGAACAGGAAAGCATGTCTCCATGGCGAAACTTTATAACGTTTAACGTGTAAAGGTATATTGTGATTGAATGGATGGGAGAAACGTTGCTTGCTTGTCTTTACCATTCATAGACGTGAATAAAGAGCAAGGTAGAGGTCGGAAGAATTGGATTCGGTGACGAATTTGGTCATCTTCTCGTGAATCATGTTTTAACACCCTCTAGCATAGGCCTTCGGAACAAGAATAGGAAGGGATTCATTATGAAACGATTGCCTCGCGTCGTCGTGACTGGCACCATCATTGTACTATCAAGCATGCTGCTGATAGAAGCGTCAGGCATGCGCCAAGCGATCTCGCCGATATACGAGGTAAGGTTGGAGGAGGCGACGCAGCGAAGCTGGACGAATGAGCAGCTATCGCCATCTGCGAGTCTTGTCAGGAATGAGAACCATGAGGAGGAAGCAACCTCAACCTCATGGATTATTAAGTGGAAACAAGGGGCACAGGATGACACATTATTGCGTCGCAGTATAGTAGAATCAGAGCAGGAATCAGTAGGAATTATGGTTGTCCGACCTAAGGAAGAAGAGAAGTCGGGAGATTGGCTTCGCGATGCCAAGCGCTCGGACGATATCGAATACATCCAGCCGAATCATACGGTTCGCACGCTGCAATCGGTGATAAAGCCGAATGATACTTTATACGGGCAGCAGCACTATTTGCAGCAAATCGGAATTGAAGCGGCATGGACGAAGACAAGGAGCAATTTGTCTACTACAATTGCGCTGGTTGATACGGGGGTTGACTTTAACCATCCCGATTTGAAGCCGAATATCGTGAAGGGGGTTAACCTGCTAGATACAGGTATCCCACAAGATGATAACGGTCATGGTACTAGCGTTGCCGGCGTCATCGCAGCAGTAGGCAATAATAACAAAGGGACAACCGGAATTCTATGGTCAGCCAAGATCATGCCTATTAAGGCACTTGATGCTAGAGGCTATGGCGATGAGGATAAATTAGGTGCGGGCATTCTATACGCTGTTGATCACGGTGCCAAAATCGTTGTCATGTCGGTTGGACTATACCGATATTCAAAGTACATGGAAGAGATTGTGAATTACGCCGAGCAGAAGGGCGTTCTACTCATTGCAGCTACTGGAAATGATGGCAAACGCTACGGAGAAAAAATCGCGGTCAAATATCCAGCTGCTTATCCTACGGTGCTCGCCATCGGTGGAAACACAAGACAGCAGCGGGTAGAGCCGCGTTCGAATACGGGGCCAGAAGTGGATCTCGTTGCACCGTGGCATGTATTTACCACAGCATTAGGTGGTGGCTATGCTGCTGAGGAAGGCACCTCGATGGCAGCTCCCCAAGTAGCTGGAGTGGCGGCATTGCTGTGGAGCCAATATCCTGAACTGAAGCCATATCAAATTCGTCAGCATTTGCGGAAGACGGCGAAAGATATCGAAGCCCAAGGCTGGGACCAGCTTAGCGGATACGGGATGCTGCGTGCCGATCAAGCGCTCTTGAATCCGGTAGAGAAGGATCCATTTGGGACGAATACAACTCGTGATAAGGCAAGGATGTTCCCGATTGACACTTCCTTAGCAGCAGAATTGAACGGGAAGAAGAAGAATAACTGGTTCGTCGTAGATGCACCCTACGATGGAACACTAGAGTTGAACGTGCAGCGAATACAAGGAACCAGCAAAATTGGAATCACACATTTCTTAGCAGATAGTCGTTCGGGTACCGCGTATAGTCACCCTATTAGCAAGCCGCTCACCGTTCCAGTTAAAAAAGGGAAGAATGTGTTTCGATTCTATGCGGAAGAAGCTGGCGCAGCCATATCTTACAAACTGTCGTCACGCTTTCTCATTTATGAGGATCCGTTCGAACCGAATGACAAGCAGTTTCAAGCATATGCCCTGCCTGCACGGACGCAGGATATTGTAGGGACATTCAGTCATGCTTCCGACTTGGATTGGTATACGATTCAACTGCCGACCAAGGCGACACTTCGGTTGAAACTAGACACAGACACCGTGCGTATTGACCCAGCGATAGAGATTCGCGGTTCACAGATGGAAACGCGATGGGTGGATGAACAGAAGGAAGGCCAAGCTGAATCGGTAGTTCTGCCTGACTTGCCCGCGGGCAAGTATTATATATTGGTGCAGAATGCAGTAACAGCTCGTCCTGAAGCAGTGGCGGGAGAGTATAAGCTGCATATTGAATACCTGACTCAGTTCACGGATCCGAATGAGCCGAATGATAAAGTATACGAAGCGATCACAATGAGTGAAGGAACGGAATATAAAGGTGTCTTCCATGAGGATAATGATGTGGATTGGTTCCAATGGAAGGTGAAGGAGCAGGCGTATGGGCACTTTCGGATAGGCAATGTGCCTTCGAATCGTGTGGTGACGATGTCCGTTCTGTCGAGAGAGCAGAAGGTGCTTGCCTCAGCACGCAACCGGTTGGGTGAATCCGCTGTAGAATTGGGCACTGAGCTGGAGCCGGGCACGTACTACGTTCGACTCACGACAAGCGATAAGTTCGATACACAGTTCTATTCCTTATCTGTGCAGGCAGATCCACTTGTGGCTGGGTTCCGAGACATAGGGGAGCATTGGGCTAAGGATTCAATCGTCCGAGCAGTCAAGTCAGGCTGGATTAACGGTTATCCTGAAGCGGAATTTGGCCCGGATCGGCCGATCACTCGTGCAGAGGCTGCGTCCATTCTCGCCAATGCGTTTAAGTTGAATGCGAAGGGAAAGCAGACAACTTCATTCAAGGATGTCACTTCGAAGCATTGGGCGTATTCTGCGGTATCACGAGTTACCAATGCCGGTATTACGGGGGGGATTGGTGGCCAGCGCTTCGCGCCCAATCAGAAGGTGAAGCGTTCGGAGATGGCGGTAATGATCGGCAATGCACTTCATCTGAAGGCTGGAGCGATAAGCACGGGGCCGTTTGCGGATGTACCTGCTGTCCATTGGGCAGCTCCTATGCTGGCTGAGATGAAGCAGCAAGGGTACGTGCATGGTTATGAAGGCAATGCGTTCGAGCCGGATCGCGATGCGACTCGGGCCGAGTTCGCAGCGATGCTCCTCGTTGCCTTGGACAGGAAATCGTAAGGAGGAGTCTAAGTGGGCGGAAATGAAACATGGACACAGGTCACCTCGTCTGTAGGTTGGAGTGGTGCGATTCAAATGATCATTACACTGATGTGCATTGCACTCGCATGGTGGGCACTGCAAAATGTAAAGATCGATTTGTTCATTCGGCATCCGCAGAGCCCACAAGGCAAAATGGTTCATTTGATTTTAGCCATTTTGGTTGGCCGGGCAGTGGCACATTTTTTTGTCGATTATTGGAGTTGGACACAATCACTGCGTTTTTTGTTTTGAAACAATCAATAATGGTTAAGAGGAATTGGACGGCGGTACACCGACGGGGTTAATACCGTGATTTTCTCTTGATTAAACCCCGTCCGGCAAGGGTTCAAGCACTTGTCGAATAACATCGAATGAAGATGTCAACACTGGATGATAGCCCCAAGGAAAATGTGGAAGGGTCTGTCGAAAAATATCGCTTGTCCATAGCTGTAAAGCAGTGGTATGATGTAATTTGGAAATCAAAAGAACGTACCATTTTTTACAGATATACGGATAATGGGGCGAAATAAAGCGCGGAGGGAAACATGATGAGTAAATTTATCGTCCGCGGAGGCAACCGATTGACGGGTACTGTGCGTGTTAGTGGCGCGAAGAACTCTGTACTTCCGATCATCGCTGCTTCGTTACTGGGAGAAAAAGGCGTTAGCGTAATTTGCGATGCACCTCCACTTGACGATGTGAAAACGATACACAATGTACTAGAAAAATTAGGTGCAAGCCTTACATATGCCGACGAAACCATTCGTGTGAATGCGGAGAACCTTCATTCTTTTGAAGCCCCATATGAGTTGGTACGTAAGATGCGAGCATCATTCCTCGTCATGGGTCCATTGTTGGCTCGCGCAGGACAGGCGCGTATTTCTCTGCCTGGTGGATGTGCTATTGGGACTCGTCCGATCGATCAGCATTTGAAGGGCTTTGAAGCCATGGGTGCGGTTATCGGTCTGGGACAAGGATATATTGAAGCGAAAGTGGACGGCCGACTAAAGGGCGCCAAGATTTACTTGGATGTTGCGAGTGTCGGTGCGACGGAAAATATTATGATGGCCGCTACATTGGCCGAAGGTACAACAATGATTGAAAATGCAGCTCGTGAGCCGGAAATCGTTGACTTGGCGAACTATCTGAACAAGATGGGCGCAGTCGTTCGCGGTGCGGGAACAGGTGTTATCCGCATTGAAGGTGTGGATCACTTGCATGGTGCTGAGCATACGGTTATCCCTGACCGCGTCGAAGCAGGAACTTATATGGTTGCTGCAGCGATGACAGGCGGAGATGTGTATGTGGAAGGTGCGATTGCAGATCATCTTGGTCCTGTTATTGCGAAGATGGAAGAGATGGGCATTACGATTGATCCGGATGAGAATGGTATCCGCGTCCGTGCGGAACAGCCGTTGAAGGCTGTCGACGTAAAGACGCTTCCATACCCTGGATTCCCGACAGACATGCAGTCGCAAATGATGGCATTGCTGCTTGCAGCAGAAGGCACATCTGTAGTGACCGAAACGGTATTCGAAAACCGCTTCATGCATGTGGATGAATTCAACCTGATGAATGCTAACATCAAGGTTGAAGGCCGTACTTCTGTCGTAACAGGCCCGGCTAAGCTAAGAGGCGCTAAGGTAACGGCAACTGACTTGCGTGCTGGAGCTGCGTTAATCTGTGCAGGGCTGATTGCGGAAGGAACAACAGAAGTCGGAGGCGTTCATCATATTGATCGTGGTTATGTGCACTTAGCAGAGAAGCTGTCTTCGCTCGGAGCAGATATCTACCGCGTTAAGATGAATGAAGAGCCACAAGGCGTGAAAGAAGAGAAGGAAGAAGGGACTTTTCGAGCACAGCCAACTTGGGCGTAAGCCTATCGTGAGCTAAGGCTGGAGAAGGAGCTTCCACCCGGATCATATAGACAATTGCATCGATAGAAAAGGTGTACCGGCTAGATATAAAGCCGCCTCGTGAAGAGGCGGCTTTTTTGCGTGTATATGATTTTGGGTGCAGATGTTTTGAGTATGTGCCGTTTTGCATGTAGATGTCCTGAAACGTATACGATTTTTCGAATGTATTCGCATGTGTAGATGACGAGTTGCTAGTAGTTATCCGTATCGAACATTGAACCTAGAAACCTTCTACACGTAATCAGGAAAGGGATACGAGGTTATGTGGTTCTGTCTT
>NZ_JMDX01000001.1:0-81505 GCF_000935845.1 Paenibacillus sp. E194 | reverse complement strand
CGATATGGAAATGAAGTTCTCTCTCCCATTTACTATGGATGAAAATAAAATGTGGGTGAAAATCCCGAATATCCCGATGTTGGCTGGCCAAATTCCTGATGAATTGATTGGGAAGACAGTTGAACTGGACTTGAAGAAACTTGTTGAAGATTCAGGTCAAGAGATGCCATCCGTAAAAGATTTGAAGGCAATGCAGAATCTTTCGAATGATATGTTCAAGGCATTCCTTGGTAAGTTCGATGAGAAAACGTATTTCTCAACAGTAGAGAAAAAAGACGCTGGTCTTCCTGAAAATGTAGATGCAAAGCAAATTGTGAAGTTCAATGTTACCAATGAGAACTTAGAGCAATTCTTTACAACATTTGTTAAAGATGCGTTGCCTGCAATGGCTGATGTATTAGGCAAGGAAGAGTACAGTAAGCTGTTTAAATTGGAAAAAGACCAAGTTGAGAAAATGAAGCAAGAAATGAAAACAGATGACAGCGAACTGAAAAAGGGTATCGAAGAAATGAAGAAGTCGCTGAAGATTAACGAACTGAGCGTCACTACTGCGATCAACAAAGATCAATACCCTGCATATCAAGTAGTTGTAGCCAACTTGGATACAACTGGCGACGATGGAGTGAAATCGAAGATTGCCGCTCGCGTTACGACTGAGTTGAGCAAGATTAACGAGAAGGTTGAATTCAAGCCAGTACCATCCGATGTTCTGACAATGGAACAATTGCAGCAAATGTTCGGTGGATATTAAGATATAGTCATTAGCAGACCGCCGCTCCTAGAGAGTGGCGGTCTTTTATTATGCGCGGAATAGTTAGAAGAAGAGGAGGTGATGCAAAAGGGATCTAATATGGGCAAGACATGACTTGACGCTTCATTCTGTAATGTATATGGTTTACATATACAATATATAAGGTGTGTGGCCACAATGATTCACATTCGTATCGAATCATCGACTGACGAGCCGATATACGAGCAGATTGCAAGACAAATACGAACTGGTATATTCAGTGGTGATTTTAAGCCTGGAGATGCACTCCCTTCTATACGCCAACTGGCTAAGGATTTGCAAATTAGTGTCATTACAACGAAGAGTGCTTATGAGGAACTGGAGCGGGAAGGGTTTATTGACAGCATGGTTGGCAAAGGATCCTTCATCTCGGGTGCAAATCCGCAGCTGATACGTGAGCAGCGCCTGCATCAGATGGAGATGATGATCGAAGAAGCGGTGAAGGACGCTAAGGCACTGAACGTATCCTTATCTGAATTAATGGAGCATATTCGATTGGTCTATGAGGAGAGTAATTGAAGGAGAGGGAGACAACAAAAAGAATTGTTAGAAAGGACATATAATCGTGAGCAATAGGAGCTTTATCAACCGTGCAGATTCCATTCTAGAACGGAAGCAGTGAAGCCGCATTGTTCAACTTCGTTGATCCTGCGGCTTCTTTATGCTTATTGATTAAGCTTTGCCGCGCAGACGGCGGAAGAATTGCGTTAACATTGATGCACATTCTTCTTGCAGCACTCCCTCAATGACTTCTGCACGATGGTTGAAACGGGGCTCTTGAAGCAGGTTCATTAGTGTGCCTGCGCAGCCTGCCTTCGGGTCGGTCGTGCCGTATACAACGGTAGGCACTCGGGATTGAACGATTGCCCCGGCACACATCGGGCAAGGCTCCAAAGTAACATATAAAGTGCAATCAAGCAGCCGCCAAGCTTGAAGATGTTCACTCGCCTCACGAATCGCAATCATCTCGGCATGTGCAGTAGAGTCAAGCGATGTCTCTCGCAAATTGTAGCCGCGTCCAATAATCTCATTCTGATGGACGACAATAGCGCCAATGGGAACCTCTCCAATTGCCTCGGCCTTGAGGGCCTCTGCAATGGCCCTACGCATCCAGTATTCGTGCTGGTTGATTTGTTCAGGTTCAATCGATTGTATTTCCAACTTCAACTTCCTTTCTCGTATCCCTGCCTTATGGATCTAAGCGATCTTGCATTAGACGCAAATATGTGTAAAAGTTTAGTCGTTATTCATCGAACAAATATTCGTTGTTAACAGTGTGTGTATAAAATTGTGGATAACTATATGGGTGTACACAGTATTATACACATCTTATCCAAAACTGTTCACATCATGTGTATAACCTGTTGATAACCACATGTTATACACATGAAGCAAGGGTCCGAACTTAATCGATATTATTATACCTTCTTCCAACAATAATCGCCAAAACCATGGACAAATCGCCCTATATTACGATATGATTCGAAGAGATACTCCAATGAAATCCAACATTTGTCAGGATATCCGACATTATCTCCGTATGTTTACTCTGATACTGATGGATAGGCCTGATAGAGGTGAAGCATGAGACTTTCCATCAAAGCGAAATTATCTATTTCTATAGCTTGTATCGTGTTTGTCGTCCTTCTGCTTCATATGATCCTCACTTACAACATAACCAAGGATAAGCTTGTTGAGGAAATTCAGCAGCGAATGAATGCGATTGCTCAGCAGATCAACGTGTCCGTACAGCAATCCCGCATGGCGGCGAATTCATTCGAAGAGCAGTTGGCAGAGAAGCTGCACATTGCGTCTATGTATGCTGCGGATAAGCTCCCACCTCGAATTGACAGTATAACGAACGAGCAACTGCAGCAAATAAGCGCGGATATTGGAATATCCCACATTTCCCTCTTGCACAAGACGCCGAACGGTGACGATATCACGATTAATCGTTCCTCTGATCCGAAGGAAATCGGCATGTCGACGAGACAGTGGGGGTATTGGTATCAAGCTTTCAATCAATTATTTGAGGATAAGCAAGTATGGATTACGGAAGGGCAGAAGCGCAAGTATTTTTGGTCAGGTCCATTTGATGTGTCTTCATCCAACCCTGAACATCTTGATAAATGGGGATATTATTACGATGGCAAGCGGGATTATATAATTAATCCGTTTATTCGCGATGATAAGGTTGAAACCTTCTTCGAACTGACGAAGCCGAATATCTTAATCGAGCAGACATTGAGTGCTCAATCCAATATTGTGGAAATCGCAGCTCTTAATATTAACAATTTTAAAGATGAACCCACAGTCAAAGTTCGCAGCGATGGTGTACAAGTGGTTGACGAGAGCAAGAGCCGTGTCTTATACGGTGAATACACCTTGAATCATGAGCGTGATGAAGAATATATTCGAAATGCGCTGGAGCGGAGAAAGCCACTGTTCTATGAAAGTGATTTTGGCAGTAGAACCATCATTAAAGGGTTCATTCCGATCATCGGGGCGACTTCCTATGTATTGAACATATCCATGGATGCAAGGGCGGTCGTAGAGGCGCTGCATGACCAGTTGATGCGCAATGTCGCGGTAGGCATTGTGCTATTGGAGATTGTTCTTATCGGAAGCTATATGCTATCCGGCATATTGATACGTCCACTTCAATCGATATTGAACAAAATCAATATGATTTCGGTAGGCCATTTCAATACGCAATTGAATATTGATCGTAAGGATGAGCTTGGGATATTGGCTCAGCGAATTAATACGATGGCGCGGAATTTGGATGCTTCGACAGAGCGGCTGCGCATGTCGTATTTGGAGAACCGTGCCATGAAAGAGCATCTGGAGTCATTCATTAACCAATCGAATGATGCTATTCATGTGACCGATCTGAAGGGACAAATCGAGCGGGTGAACCAAGCGTTCGTTGATATGTTTGGCTGGACTTCGGAAGAGGTGCTAGGCAAGCAACTATGTAATATTCCAGAGGACAAAGTGGAGGAAGAGTACCAAATTCATGAAGCACAGCGTCATGGCGAATATGTGAGCAACTGGGAGACGACGCGTCTGACGAAGGACGGGCGAATTCTGGACGTTAGTGTCAGTACCTCACCAATGTACAACGAGGGCGGGGATTGCATCGCTTGGGCAAGCATTACGCGAGATATGACCAGCCGCAAGCGGATGGAAGAGCTGTTGCGACGTTCTGAGAAGCTGACGACGGTCGGTCAATTGGCAGCAGGTGTTGCGCATGAGATTCGCAATCCACTAACGACATTGAAGGGATTCCTACAGCTGCAGCAGCGTACAAGAGCTCTGAATGACAATCACATGGATATGATGCTGGCGGAGCTGGAGCGCATCAACTTAATTGTAAGCGAGTTCCTCGTATTAGCTAAGCCACAGGCAATTCAGTTTCAACCGAAAGATGTACGCCGAATTGTTACGGACGTCGTCACTTTATTGGACAGTCAAGCGAAGTTGAATGATGTGTATTTCGCAACCCAGTTCGATGAGTTCGTGCCCTTAGTGAACTGTGAAGAGAACCAGTTGAAGCAGGTATTCATCAATGTGATGAAGAATGCAATGGAAGCGATGCCGGAAGGCGGCATGGTCGAAATCGCTGTGCAATCACGGTACAAGGGGCAGGTCGTCGTGGTGATTCGGGATCATGGCATCGGTATACCAGCGGAGCACTTGTCGCAGCTAGGTGATCCATTCTTCACGAGCAAGGAATGTGGAACAGGTCTTGGACTGATGGTGAGTCAACGAATTATTCACAATCATCGGGGATTGATAGACATTGCAAGTGAGCAGAACTGTGGAACAGAGGTAACCATCTCGCTACCCGCCATTGGGATGGAGGACGCTGGTGGCGGAGATGATGCTGCGTCACAGCCAGCGCTAACCGCAATCTCCTCATAAGGACTATAATAGTAAGGGGTGCCTTGATCAGTGACATTGACGTCCAGATCAGGGCACCCCTATTTGCATCCTGCTGTTATCTTATCATTCACCGATCAATTTTGATCGGGCAATTCATTTGCGTTCGCAGCAGCATTATTTTTGTCTGTATACTTGCGAAGAATAGATACCTCTACTCGGCGATTCTTCGCTTGGCCTTCGGCACTATCATTGTCGGCTACAGGGTGGTACTCACCCATCCCAACTGCCTGGAATTGCTTAGGATCGATTTCAGAATGCTCGAGGACAACCTTCATGAAGCTGAGTGCCCGTGCCGAGCTCAAGTCCCAGTTGGAATCGAACCGGCTGTTGCGGATAGGGCGATTGTCTGTATGCCCACTAATGACGACGGAGAAGCCTTGATACTGCTTCATCATGTCGCCGACAGTAGCCGCCAGCTGTTTGGAATCTGGTTTTAAGTTCGCTTTACCGGAATCGAAGAGTGCGCTGTCTTTGATCGTAATCTTCAATTCAGAGTGATTGAGCTTCGTGTTCAACTGATCCGTTAAGCCATTGTTGGCGATATACTGGTTCATCTTGTTCTGAAGCTGTTCAAGCTGCTGCTGCTCCTGCTTGGCATGCAGCATATACTCATCTCGTTCACGGTTGCGAGATTTCGTGTAATTATTAGGCGTCGCATCGACCATACTGGATTTTGACCCATCTGATCGAATGACTGCTGACTCATTTAAGATTCCAGCCCCCCCACCGCCAGAGTTCAGCGCTGCGCTGAAGGCTTGGCTCATTTGCTCAAACTTCTTCGCGTCAACGGCTTGCATGGCGTACAACACAATGAAAAGGGCGAGCAGCAGTGTCAATATATCGGCATAAGGAATGAGCCATGTCTCATCGGTATGCTCTTCCTTCGGCGGGGTACGCAGTTTCTTACTCAACGCTTGCCCCCTCCTTAGTACTCATGAGAGAACGCTCTTGTGGAGTCAAGAAGACAGAGAGCTTCTGATTAATTGCAATCGTGGATACACCCGATTGAATGGACAAGAGCCCTTCAACCATCATGAGACGGATTTCAATTTCGCTGTGCGACAAGCGCTTCAGCTTATTGGCAATTGGATGCCACAGCACATAACCAGAGAAAATACCCATCAGAGTAGCAACGAAGGCTGCAGCAATCGCTTTAGCCAGATGTTCCATCTCAGACATTTGCGATAAGGCAGCAATCAGACCGATAACGGCACCTAATACCCCCAGCGTTGGAGCATACATGCCGGCTTGGGAGAAAATAAGAGCGCCAGAATGGTGTCTTTCCTCAGTTGCGTGAATGTCTTCCATGAGCACGTCACGAACGAAGTCCTGATCATTACCATCGATAATCATCCGCATTCCGTTGCGGAGGAATTCGTCTTCAATTTCGTCAATGCGCGTTTCCAAGGCAAGCAAGCCTTCGCGACGTGTAATCGACGCCCACTCCATGAAGAGCGAGATCAATTCGACACGGTCAACTAAATCTTGCTTCTTGAAGAGAAGGCCGATTAGCTTCGGAAATTTCTTCAGTTCCTTCATCGGAAAGGCAATGAACAGGGAACCCGCAGTACCAACGAAAATAATCATAATGGCTGCTGGGTTGGCGAGATTGGAGATAGGCGCGCCCTTAAAGTACATCCCTAGCGTGACGGCAGCAAGGCCGAGCACGAGACCAATGATCGTAGATTTTTCCATAATTCCATACACACCTCATCCATGAGTATAATGGTGCTTCCTGCGTGCGTATTCGACAGCGTGAGCCGAAATACGTGAAAAAAAGATGCAATATTCTTTTTATCGGCAAAAGAGGCCATTTTATTTAATGAACGATATATCTCTAGTTCAAATGATGGAGGAAAAATAGGATTGACAGGAAAGAGGCGTGCGGAATAAAATGTCTTCTAAATACTTAGTAAGTTAATCGGATTATGTGGTCATTGGGAGTGGAAGGAGGTAGTCTACCTCCGCGAGCGCTCGGTATTGCGGGGAAGAGATGGTGTGTGGTTAATGATATGGCCTGTTATGTTTGTGTCAAACATCATTGAAGTGATATTCGTCGAGAGGGAACTGTTGCTTGCTGAATTCCATTGTGAAATGGGGACTTACGATGTCTAAAACCCAATTATATGCATTGGATAACTTGGTTAGGGAGATTAAAGTGACGTCATCTGAATATCATGCGAATGGGCATCCTCGCTTGCGAGCAATCAAATTTCTTATTTCATGGTTCTGCCTGATGGCGATACTGGCAGGATGCACTTCGGGTGGAGCTGGGACAGCAGGCAGCAATGAAGCCGAAGCCAATGGTTCTGCCAGCGATAAGGGGAAATCTCGTCAAGTGATTCGCATCGGCTATCAGAAGGGCAACACGCTGAACGTACTCAAGGTGAACGGCAATCTGGAGAAGCGGCTGAAGGCAGATGGCTATGATGTCGAGTGGAAGGTATTTGCTGGAGGGAACTTCTTGCTTGAGGCATTGAGCAGCGGCAGCATTGACTTCGGGCATGCAGCGGATGGCTCTGGTGTCTTCGCTCAAGCGGGCAATAAACCATTTGTGTATGTTGGTAATGATCTTCCGAATCCTGAAGGGATTGGCATCGTGGTGCATCCGGAGTCAGGAATCAAGTCGATTGCCGACTTGAAGGGGAAGAAGCTCGCAGTGGCCAAGGGAGGCAATCATCACTACTTGGCAGTGCTGGCGATAGAGAGAGCGGGACTGAAATTGGTGGATATCCAATTCGTATACGTCAAGGATGCCTCTGAAGGGCGAGCTGTATTTGAGACGAAGCAGGTGGATGCACTTGGTTCCTGGGATCCCTTTTTTGCAGCAGTACAGACGGATTTGAAGCCGCTGACGCTCACGGATGGCCAAGGTTACTCACCGAATCGTACTTTCTATTATGCGAATGAACACTTTGCCAAGGAGAAACCTGAACTAATCCGTACCATACTTGAGGAGATCCAAGTGTCTGATGAGTGGGCGAACTCACACAAGGACGAAGTGATTAGGCTATTGTCGGAAACACAGGGAATTGACAAAGAGGCTATCGAACTCGCCGTTAAGCGCCGTACGTACGGAGTGGAACTGTTCAATTCTACTATTATCGACGCACAGCAGCACCTGGCGGATACGTATTATCGGATTGGATTGATACCGAGTCCGATCAAGGTGGCGGAACGTATGCCACTGGATACACCGTGGGCTGCGAAAGGCCCTATTACGAGCATGTGATGAGGAGGGATTCACAATGCGCACGACAGATGCGGCTTCACCCATCAATCCGGCCAATCGAGATGTAGAACCTTTAGGGACGAATATTGTTGACACCGATTCAGCTCGGTCAGTGGGGTCAACAAGACATGAACAGTCTCCACATACCGATCGTTCAATATCTCCTGATGTGCGGGGCACAGCGGATACGAAGCGGGTGAGCCACTTGGATGGAGCGGATCAGCGGCGTGGAGGGAGATGGGGGAGCAAGCTCGCCTCTGCCAGTGTGCCATGGCTGCTGCCCCTCTTATTCCTTGCGCTCTGGCAATGGGCAGCCTCGTCAGCGATCGTGTCGGCACAGCTGCTGCCCACACCCATGGAAGTGCTGAGTACCTTATGGGAGCTGACCTTAAATGGAATACTTGCCTATCATATTGGTGTTAGTTTACAGCGGGCACTTATAGGCTTCCTCATTGGCGGGGGGATCGGCTTTCTATTTGGCGTACTTAGCGGCAGGTACTTGGCTTTCTATCGATTGTTCGATACATCGATACAGATGCTGCGCAATATTCCTCATTTGGCACTTGTCCCACTCGTGATCATTTGGCTGGGTATTGATGAAGGGGCTAAGATCTTCCTCGTCTCTCTAGGCGTCATGTTCCCGATTTATGTGAATACGTACCATGGCATTCGCAGCGTTGATCCGGGCGTTGTGGAAATGGCGAAAGTGTATGGGCTGCGATCTGGCTCATTATTCCGGCATATTATACTACCCGGTGCACTGCCATCTATATTTGTCGGCTTGCGGTATGCGCTTGGCGTAATGTGGTTGACGTTAATCGTCGCAGAGACGATCGCTACGGATGCTGGTGTAGGTTATTTGGCGCTCAATGCACGAGAGTTCATGCAGACGGATATCATTATTCTGAGCATCATGCTGTATGCGGCATTCGGCAAAGCAGCCGATGTGATTGCGAAGCTGTTGGAGCGCAAGTTGCTTCGTTGGAATGCAGAGCAACGAACGTGAGGTTGAACGAAGCAGCCTCGCCTGCAGTATGTATCGGAAGTAAGGCTGATGATATTCATTAGGTGCGGAGCATGCTTGAATGTGAGAGAAGGAGGCGTTTGAGAAATGGGAGGATATCAAGCCATGCGCCCGTTAGCGCATACAAGATGGCCGCTCCAAGCGAATGAGGCCGCACCTGATCAAGCTGCTGCAGTAGGTGCGGAGATTAGGATTAGTGGGGTCAGCAAATCTTTTGGAGAACATCAGATTCTTGATCATATCGATGTAACAATTCCGGAGGGGCAGTTCGTTGCAGTTGTTGGTCGCAGTGGCTGTGGAAAGAGTACGCTGCTTCGTCTTCTGGCAGGGCTGGAGACAGTGACGGAGGGCGAACTACTGATTGATGGTGAGCCAATCCATGGCATTCAGGGCAGCACTACGGTGATGTTCCAAGAGTGCAGGCTCATTCCGTGGAAGACGGTGATCGATAATGTTGGAATTGGCTTGCAGGGGGATTGGAAAGGAAGAGCGGAGCAAGCGCTGCAGCAGGTTGGACTCGACAGTCGCCAGAACGATTGGCCTAGCACTCTCTCTGGCGGGCAGAAGCAGCGTGTAGCGCTGGCAAGAGCGCTGGTAAGGAAGCCAAGGCTGTTGCTGCTAGATGAACCGCTCAGTGCACTTGATGCGTTGACGAAGCTGGAGATGCAGCAGTTGATTGCCTCCCTCTGGGGAACCCAGCGTTTTACAACTCTGCTTGTTACGCATGATGTGAATGAGGCTGTACGGCTTGCAGATCGTATTGTGCTTATTGACCAGGGGCAGATTGCGCTGGATGTTGTCAATCCGTGCGCAAGACCGCGACAGGTAACCGATCAGGAGTTTGGAGCATTGGAGCGGCGAGTATTGGAACGGATTTTTAAAGATAGCACAGCTGTCTAGTTTTTTAGTAGCTGTCTAGTAAGACTCGGATGGAAATTTGCCTTTCCTTATTTCCTTTTTCTGTTTGCATTGCATGTTTTCTGGCAATTGCTTATGAGGGGGATAGAGATAAGGTGACGGAGGGGGAACAAGTGTGGCACAAGGTGCAGGACATACGCTAAGAGAACGGGGAGATGAACAAAATGGTGTGGAAACGGAGCAACAGCATCTCCAGAAGCAGACGGTGGTTCCGGATTGCAAAGTAAAGCGTGGTTTGCTGCAGGTGGAACAAATTGTGAAGCATATGCATGAGGATGCAGCAGAGCTGGATGCGAAGCACGGGCTGCCTGCGCATCATGTAGCGAAGCTGAAGGAAATCGGCTATCCAGCTTGGAATGTGCCGGAAGAGTATGGCGGTCAGGCCATGCCGCTTACCGCATGGCTGAAGGCTCAGGAGCTGCTGGCTCAGGCGAGTCCTTCTGTAGCGCTTGGTATGGGATGGCATATGAGTATTGTGCATGAGCTGGCAGAGCGCCGAACTTGGCCGGAGGCAACCTTTGCAGACGTATGCAGCCGCATTGCTCTTGAGGGAGGGCTGTTGAATCGTGCCGTCATGGAGGTGGGGGGAGGCAGTCCTTCCCGCGGAGGCAAGATACGCACAACAGCCAAGCCAATCCCTGGTGGTGGTTATGTGGTGGACGGACGCAAGACGTTCACAACCTTCGCGCCGCTGCTGGAATGGTTTATTGTAACGGCAACACTTGAGGACAGTGAGGAAGTCATTGAACTGCTTATCCCACACGACAGTCCGGGTGTGTCGATTGAATGGACATGGAATATGGCGGGTATGCGGGGAACAGCAAGTCATGATCTTGTGCTGGAACAGGTGAGAGTATCAAAGGATGCGTTCCTGAATAAGCATAATCAACGTGACCGTTCGCTGCTGAACCCTTATTTGCTTCATATCCCTGCTTGCTACCTAGGTATCGCAACAGCTGCCCGTGACGAGGCGATTGCCTTCGCTACCTCGTATACGCCTCCGTCGTTGTCAGAGCCTATTGTGAGTACGCCGAACGTGGAGCGGCATTTAGGCGAGATAGAGCTGGAATGGATTGCAGCCAGAAGAATGCTATATAGCGTTGCGAAGTCATGGGAATCGGGTGGAACTGAGAGAGCGGAATTGCGAGCTGCCGACCTTGCGGCTGCAAAGGTATTCGTCGTGCAGGCTGCACAATCGATTGTCGATAAGGCGATGCGAATCGTCGGTGCACATAGCCTTCGATTGGATCATCCGCTGCAGCGGATGTACCGCGATGTACGATTCGGGCTTCATAATCCCCCAATGGAGGATGTCGCGCTGACACAGCTTGCGCGCGTATCGGTTCAACAATGGCAAACGAGAAATCAATCTTAGCTGAATAGTTGGATAGATCACGGTATGAACGTGAACGGTGAGGGCTTTTTGAGCAAGGAAAGGTGATTGCCAATTGAGATATGCACCAGTATCGGAAGGAGCAGATCGAAAAGGTCTGCTCCTTGTTCTGTTGCTGATGGGGGGAGGAGGGATATGTTCACACAGTCAGAATTGCTAAGACAGGGATACCTGGATACGCCATACGTCCTCAATTAGGCCAGCAGTGGGAGCTTCCGCATACCGCTCTGACAGCGGAAGAACTGATTGAAGCAGTAGCCAGTTCGTGGGGGAATAATTAAGTTTCAACGATATTCTTTCTTTCCAAGTCTGGATCTTAATGAAATAACAAGAGCGCGCTTATTCTGTAAAGATGGGTGCGCTTGGTGCAATCGCTATTCGAGTGAGCGGGTATTCTATGCTACAATACGGAAGACATAGATGATTCGAGAGGGGCAGCGTAGATGGGCGTTTCATTCGGGAGACCATATGAAGATATTTTGAAAGAATTGACGAACGCAATAGGACTGATTCCGGACGGGTATACGTTTTTCGAAATGACCGAAGAAGACTGGGCTGAGCTTGGACAAGCTGAACGCCAAGAAGTGTTGGAAGCGCTCGCAGATGATGTGTTCTATGGGCTGGGAGAGGATCGGCTGTTGTTCATCGGAAGCGGCAGCGTACAGTACGATCCCCAGTTCCACAACATCGAGATTGTGGTGGAGAGCGATACGGTGGCCACGATTTCTCTAATCTAAAATTTCGCAAAAAAACGAAGAGCTGCCCGTACCGGGCAGCTCTTATTGTTCATAGGTGAAAGAATGCATAAGCATCATATTGGTAGACTACTCTACTAGATGCGCTTCGGGCTGATACACCATGCAGTGGAATTCCCCCATGCCTTCTGGTATAGGCCGTTCATACGTATCTGTAATGAGGAATCCGGCTGTTTGATAGGCGCGAATTGCGCGATGGTTCCAGGTAAGTACCTCTAGGTCGATTTCATCCTCTGGGTGGCGGCGTACGGCATCACTCACGATGGCTTGTACGAACGCAGCCCCCTTTCCATGACCAAGCAGATCAGGGCGCATGCCTAATCCGATGCGCGTAACTCCTACCAGCGGAAAATACTGCGCGAAGCCGATAAGTTCCTCTTTCCGGTTCTTGACGGATACATATTGCTTACGGCGAATGTCGGGATCACCCATCTCAATGCCCAGCGCCTTCATCTGTTCCCAAGGAAGGAATCCATATAGCTGATACGGTGGTTCGTATTTCCAGGTGCAGATGTCCTGCGCCTCTTCCTCGGTCATGGGGTGAACGTGAAATAATGGTTCTGGCTGTGCAGGATGGTGATGGCCGGACATCGAATGATTATGATTAGGTGATGATGATGGATCATGAGGCGAACTCATTGGTCTGTTCTCCTCCTTCGCGGCGATACAAGACGTTATCGCGTGGATTTTCTCCCATTGTGACATGGGAAGGGGAGTTTGGCAAACGGGTGTCTTACGATTTGAACGACAATGGCAGGATTACATAAGCAAAGTACAAATGGATTCGGGAGGTATAGGGACATGCAGGAGTATACGGTAATTGTATCATTGGAAGAAGCAGCGAAGTTGATTGAAGAAGGGCAAGCGGCAGTAGCGGACTGCCGGTTTTGGCTAACAGAGCCGGAGCGTGGACAGGCAGCGTATGAGGAGGGACACCTTCCGGGGGCCGTATATTTTGACTTGGATCGGGACTTGTCATCACCACGCGGGGCACATGGCGGACGTCACCCATTGCCAGAGGTTGGCGAATTGGCACAGAAGCTTGGAGCAAGCGGGATTGACCGTACTACAACGGTAATTGCCTATGATGATCAAGGTGGAGCCATGGCAAGCCGCCTGTGGTGGCTTCTGCAATACTTTGGACATAAAGGCCATGTTTATGTAATGGACGGTGGCTACAGTAAGTGGTTGGAAGCGGGACACTCTGTGTCGGCAGAAGTCCCTGAAATTGCAACACGCAGCTATGAACCACAGGTTCGTCCGGAGCTTGTTCTACATGTTGATGATATTCGGGAGCGACTCGGAAGACCGGGTGTCGTCATGATTGACTCTCGTGAGGCTGACCGCTATGCGGGACGCATTGAACCTATTGATGCGAAGGCAGGGCATATCCCAGGCGCGGTGAACCACTTCTGGCGCAATCACCTCGATGAAGCAGGACAGTGGCTGCCTGTACAAGCACAGCGCGAGCAGTGGGAGCCGGTCGTGCAGGGTGCGGAAGAAGTGATTGTCTATTGTGGATCGGGTGTAACGGCTTGCCCGAACCTCTTGTCCTTGTGGCAATCAGGAATTAAGGGTGCGAAGCTGTATGCAGGAAGCTGGAGCGATTGGAGTTCTTACGCGGACAATCCGGTGGCGACAGGGGAAGAAGAAAAGGCGTAAGGCTGCGTTCGGACGCGGGTTTGGGGGCTGTGACAGGTGGTGAGCAAGTGACCTGTTTCGGCCCTCTTTGGCGTTCTCGTTCAACTGCTTGCAAACAAGAAGCCGGAGAAAACAGTTGCAGCAGGCCCAGAGCAAGCCACGGTTCAACAATTGAGACAGGTTACTGTTGAAAAGCTCGTCCAGCATATCCATCCACAAACGTGCGCGGTGTCTTTGGCTTGGGAGCAAGAGTCCGACCTTCATGCTAGGGTAGCTCTTCTTGATTTTATATTTCATTAGCGTTATATTACATGTATGTAATATAAAAAAGGAGATAAACAATGAATTCTCTTTCCAACGTGGAATTTATGTTGCTGCAAATTATTGCGGAATCCAAACAAGCGTCGGGGTACCAAATCAATAAGTTAATAGAGCTTAGAGGCTACAGGGAATGGGCGAATATAGGTACTACTTCTATTTACGTCGGATTGAAGAAACTGAAAGACAAACGACTGATCCGATCCGAAGAATCCGTCCATAAGTCTGGCAAAGGACCAGTGCCGTCTACGTATGTCATGATGGAAGCGGGGATAGAAACATTAAGGAATGAAATCATCGTAAGCCTAGCTTCTACGCGGGAGCGAGATAACCGTTTCGATCTCGGACTCGCGGCTCTCCCTTTTATAGGGGAAAATGAAGCCGTGGAAGCTTTGCGGAAACGGCAGAACTTTCTAGAGGAGACATTGAGGAACTTAGCTCAGAAATATGAATCGCAAGGCGGCTATCGATCGCCATTGCACGTTAGGGCTCTTTTCCTTCACCCGATAAGTCTCATCGAGACTGAAAAGACATTTGTCTCAAATTTGATCAGTGAACTAACAGGGGAACTGGAGGGACATACCCATGTTGATTGAAGGTTTTGCTCTTTTTCAGGGAGAACACTGCGAGACGACAGCGATGGGTAATCTCCTCCAACATAAAGGTGTTCGATTATCGGAGCCGATGTTATTCGGTATAGGGCAAGGTTTGGGATTCATTTATTGGGATTCGAAGGGAATAGACTTTCCTTTTATCGGGGGTAGAGTAAAGCCTGATGAACTGTCTGCTTGCATTGCATCCCGGCTCAATTTGAATATCAGGGTGCAAGAAACCTCGTCTGTTACAAAAGCATGGCAGAACGTGCGAAGCTGCATAGACCGTGGAATTCCTGTG
The DNA here is from genome assembly GCF_000935845.1 of Paenibacillus sp. E194. Taxonomy (NCBI): domain Bacteria; kingdom Bacillati; phylum Bacillota; class Bacilli; order Caryophanales; family Paenibacillaceae; genus Paenibacillus; species Paenibacillus sp. E194. The sequence goes on along the minus strand of NZ_JMDX01000001.1, from coordinate 66,592 downwards.
GGACTTAAATTAGATTCGTATTATTTAGATTACTTTACGAACAAAATACACTTTGCAGCCCACTATGCGGTGATATATGGCATGGATGACGAATATGCCTATATGGCAGACACAAGCCAACAAGGCGGACTCGTGACAACGCGATTGTCGAATTTGACTATGGCAAGAAACGCAAAGGGGCCCATGAGCTCCAGGAATCGCTCCTTTACGATCGAGCAAACGGATACCCTTCCGCCGCTTGCACCCGCCATACGATCATCCCTTATCAACAATGCTCATGCCTATTTGAATCCACCTATCCGCAATATGGGCAATAAAGGAATCAAAAAAATGAGCAGTGAAATCCTGAATTGGCCTTCTAGAAGCAAGGATTTAGAGAAAGATCTGTGTTTGACCGCTTTATTGATGGAAAGAGCGGGGACCGGCGGCGCCTTGTTTCGAAACCTGTATAGAGATTTTCTAAAAGAATGCGTGGATTTGTTCGGTGATTCTAAATTAGAGCAGGCATACTCTCTGTTTACGGAAATCGCGCCGATGTGGAACGGTGTCTCGGCATCGATTGATAATGCGGGAAGAACCGGAAATCAACAGGAGCTAAGACTTGCATCCGAGCTTCTAGTCGACATTGCGGAGAAAGAGCGATTAGCCATGGAGTTTGTATTGACAATTTAACTTTATAATTGGTTTCGCAACTCAACTCGTTTTCAATCGACATTGGGGTAGACGCAAGTCGTATTGTAGAAAATAAACATTTTGTTCGTTATAAGTAACCGACCACGTTGAATAAAGCGAAAAGGCCGAAACTCCACACAAAGGGGATTCGGCCTTTATTGACGATACAAGAATTAATAAGTTTCCTTATGAGTGGACAGTTTATTTTGCGTCCTGCCAAACATTGAATTTGTTTCCGTCCAGATCTTTGAATTTGAATTGCAAACCACAACTTCCTTGGTCACTTATCGGTTCGACGTAGACGCCGCTTTCGCGAAGTCGTTTATGGACCTCTACGATATTCTCAACCTCAAATGTCAGAGAGAACATTTCATATTGGTCGCCTTCCCATTGATCCGTCATGAAGTTTGCTGTTCTCGTCTCTTTCGTTTCCAGCAGGAACAACCATTGCCCGTTACCGAGCACAAGGATGGCTCCTTCAGCAGGCCCACGGGGCCTTACTGTAAGACCTAATGTCTCTTTGTACCACTTGGAGGCAAGTTCCACGTTAGATACGGGTAAGTAGTTGTGAGAGACTCTCTTTAACATCGGTGTTTGTGTTGTCTGTTGCTCCTCAGTTTTGGTTGCTTCTTTTTCGCCCATAAAAGCCCCACCTCTCCTCATAATTCGCATTTCTATATATAGACGATCCGACTTTGTCAAAGCCGTCGTACTCAAGCTCTATTTCTTCGCCTATGTTCAACCGCATGATACGAGTTGCCGTCAGGGTCATAAAAAATGAAGTGTTTGCCGATAAAAGGGTTCGTATTGATCGACTGCAACTTGACTTCGTCATGTTGCAGCTTATGCCATAGTCCCTCTATATCGGATACCTCGAAGGCCAATAAGGGAAAATCACTTGGTAGATGGGTATGGCATTCCAGTAAATACAATTCATGTCCAGACTCTACTAATAGATTGCCGTGTCTGCTGATTCCCAGTTGAAAATGCTGGACGAACCAATCTAATACCCGCTCTCGATGAAGTACGGGAATGTAGAAATGACCTGCGCTTCTTAATATTCGTTCCGAGACTTTCTGTTCGAATCCCCGATCTAGGCGCTGCATTCGGAAATAAAACTCAAATTCGCCGGTGAGCTGACGCCTTAGCGTTGCTCTGGCCCGCCGAATACGGCTTTCTACGGCGGACAAGGAAATATTCAGGAACTGACCAATTTCCTTCATTGTCCATTCGCTTAAGTAGTGCAGCATGATGGCCATTTTACTTGTTTGCTCTAAATTTTGCATGGCATTCCAAATCGATTCTTGCGTCATATGCTGATCTAACCATGTATCAACATTATTAATAGAGGGGGAAATCGCATCTTCGTAAGGCAAGATTTGTTTTTCTTTTTACGAAATCGAGACTTGTTCGATAAACGATGGCATATAACCAACTGCTCAATTTTGAAGGATCATCTAGGGTATGTAGTCGACGATAGCATTTCATAAAAGCCTCTTGCGTTGCATCCTGCGCTTCATGAAAGTCCCCAATGATGCTGAAGGCAACGGATAACATAGCGTTAGAATATTGAAGCACGATCTGGCGAAAGGCATCAAAATTGCCATTTTTGGCCTCGATTATGATTGTATGAATATCGATCCCCTGCTTATCTTGATCCATGCCAATCCCCACTTATATTGAGACTACACATTCCCATGTAGACCGTTTCCACCAAATATATCATGGAAATATTGGGAAAAGTAATTGGTCTGTATTTTTTACGAATTGAGGTTAAGCGCGGGATTTTAAAGACTATAAAAGAAGTTACTAAATACATTGTAATATTTAGGGAAGTGGTTTAATATTTTATTGACCGAATAATAAATTTATAGTCATTAAAAAGGAGGGGGATTATGCCTAAGATTGTCACCGAGCATGAAAAACAAATGGTAAGGGAAGCGATGTATACAAAAGGGATCGAGCTGATTCGCAAAAAGGGGATAAAGCGGGTGACGGTGGAGGACATCACCACAGCGACCAACATCGGTAAAGGATCCTTTTATTCCTACTACCATTCCAAAGAAGAACTCCTTTATGCAATTGTCAAACAGAACGAGAGTCGAATGTTTGAGAGAGTAGAGTCCATTCTATCTGAAAAAATAAATGTGAAAGAGAAGATCGTAAAGGCATTGAAGGAGATTTATCTGGCATCGGATAGTATTGTTCACTACGTGTCTCCATCGGATTTTGAGTATCTGCTTCGCAAGCTTCCGGATGAGGTGTCCGGCTGGGAGGCCTTGAAATCAAACGACTATTTTAGCAGGACACTATCGCTTTGCGGCATTGATGAATCAGAATGCGAGATGGATGTGCTAGCTTATTTAATGAATGCACTCCATTATGTCGGTTCGGCAGATATAACTTTTGGTGAGCGGGGTAAAGAGAAGGCCCTAGATATACTCGTGCATTCTATTGCTGATTACATGGCCGGGGAAGCCAGGTAATGAGAGAATTCGAAAAGACTGTAGACCGTCATATGGGATTGTCCACAATGGTTTCGAGCAGAGGCAAGGTCATATCGATTATCGGAGGCAGCTATGATCATATTATTGAGCGTTATTTTAGGCGGACTGCTTATCATGTTAGGAACGGCTTGCTTGGTTCTGCTTGTCCAGTACAAGAAAAAGAAGAAGGCCAATCAAATTCGGATTGCTCCCACGAGCAATGGCATTGATTGTAGGGAGTTCGTAACGATCGGCGGAATTTCGCAATATTTGCATCACCGGGGCGAGGACGTTGACAATCCTGTGATGTTATTTTTGCACGGTGGACCGGGGGAGCCGATACTGCCGTTTGCCCAAGAGTTTCAGATCCCATGGGAGAAGCACGTTACGGTTGTGCACTGGGATCAAAGGAACTGTGGCAAAACCTATTTTAACAATGATCCGAAACAAGTCACGCCAACAACCACAGTTGACCGTATCGTTCAGGACACTTATGAAATTGTACAGTATTTAAAGAATAAGTACCGCAAAGAAAAGATTATCATTTTGGGACATTCATGGGGATCGGTGCTGGGCAGCCTATTCACTAAAAAATGCCCTGAGCTTGTACAGGCTTATATCGGTGTCGGGCAGGTTATCAATATGTTTGATAATGAACGTGTCGGTTACGAAAAAGTACTGGAGTCGGCGAAAGAAGCGGGCAACGAAAGTGATCTTCGAGCTCTACTTCGTCTGAAGCCTTACCCTCCAATCACATTTGATGGCGAAATGATCAGGAAGCTTAAAAAGGTTCGCAAATTTCAAAGCAAATATAATTTAGCGGCCGGTCCAACAATGGAACTAATCGGCAATGCGTTATGTTCACCATTTTATACATTGAAGGATATGCGCTATTTCTTTATCTCTGGGGCATTTGGAGATGGACAACGTCATATTTGGAAGTATCTAATGGAGTCGTTCGATTTGGCGTCGATGGGTGCTGCATTCGAAGTCCCTGTTTTTTATATACATGGCGAGCGGGACTGGCAGACTCCCTATCCGCTGGCACGGGAATTCTTTTCAACTATCAAGGCGCCGCTCAAGCAATTTTACTCCATCCCAGAAGCGGGGCATATTGTCATGCTTGAACAAAGGGAGAAGTTCAACGAGGCGTTATTTGATATTTTGGAGCGAGTGAATAGTATGATGACGACGAAGTAAGTCAAAATTACATTTCGGGAAAGATGGGTGTAACCGGCATACGAAGCAGCGGTGAAGTATATAGCTCCACCGCTAAACGTATTGCTGCCGCGCTGCCGAGGGCAGCTCGCTATGATAGACATGACAAATCTCGCCTCATGTGTAAGGCCGTCTCGCACCTTATTCAGGTGTAGGGGAATCGGCCAGAGCGTTATATTGGATAGACGCTCTGGTCAATAGGGCTGCTGGATCGATTAGGCGTTGTTGGATACCGTAGCGTCGGCAACCTCTTCTTGCTTTTCTTCTTTTCTTCTCCAACCCATAATGGCCGGCCCTAGCAGTATGATCCCGAACTTAGCGACTTGGAAGACTACTCCGGCTGGGGACGACTCATCATCGCCGACAGTTCTTCCAGTCTTGGTCGTAATCTCGCCACTCGTCAGGTTGATCGTGTACCCGACAATGCCTTTGTATCCGGTCATTTCCATCAAGTATTTATCCAGAAATTCATTCACTGCACTTTTAATCTCCGCATCGCTACCAGTGAGGATGCCCGTCTTTGTCAGATCGGCCTGGAGATCTTTTTTCATTAACTCCATTCCGGTGAACAGATTAGCAGCAATGGCTACAATGCCGAGCAGGACACCGAGCGAGATCACGGTGCTTTTCTTTTTGGATACCCATAGTATAAGCAGATACAGCAATCCAGCTAAAATTAACGGGTATACCGGGACAAGATCTGACCATTGGTTAGTTACCCAGGCATAAGCGCCTCCAGCCACAATACTTGCGACCAGGGCGACGATTACTTTGACAGCATTCACTTCTCATGACCCCATTTCATATCTTTTCTTTTTTAAAAGCCATTCTGCTACCCTAGTTCCGCATACAAAGGTATGCCATCTTTCGATTTCCCCGATTTTCGTTCACGAGAGATGGAGCTGCCATGGAGGATAAATTGTTCAATATCTACATCGTCTATCGGCAGTCATAAGATAATATATTATAGTCGGCGATTGAAATGAAGCCATTTCCTACCACATTTACCTTTGGGGTCCATTTTCATAGCAGTTCAGATAAATTCTTTTCAACATCAGGTTCATAGATGGGTATTATTTCCATTATTGGATTGAAAATGGGGTGGTCTTTAAGTTGCGGTAGGCAGCGGAAAGAGCCATGTTCATATCTCTTACATAACATGTAGTTGTCGAGACTACACACGAGTAAGGTGGATGTGAAATGGCTCAATACAGATTTGCTACTGCTTCGTATAGTATGTCTTTAACCTAAGGGGCCAACGGGTTCCCTGTTGTCACTCAATATATAAGCCCATGCGGCAGTCGATGATACAGGTACAAAGGCGAATCATAATATCTCTAACTGTTGCGTGATATCTTCACAGATGCGATGAGTCAGCAGTGACTTCGCTCCGCTGGATAGCAACTCGTCTCCACTCTTCACACAGCTGATGAAATGATCGATCATATCAACAAACCCGCGGCGATAGAGAACGGGAGCCCAATCCCCGAATGTGGACTGCTGTTCGGTGTTGTTTACATACGTTGTCGTATGAACGCAATTATGGACGACGATTTTCTGCTGACATCCCATGACTTCCAGTCGTTCTTCCGTTATTCCCGTTTGTCGGTTCATCATTGCGAGCCCGGTTGTCTTCTTGCCCATCAAGTTAAGGACTAAGTAATGCAATAAGCCATTTTCGACCTTGCCGTTAACCATGATTGTCTCTGGTTCGCCTACATAATACAGCAGCGTGTCTACCACGTGGATGAAATCATCAAAAAACCGTCTGCCGGATTGGCGACAGGGGGCCGGTTCGATTCTTTTGCATGAAGGCAGTTTCAATTGCCGAAATGGTATCTTTTGCGCATTTGTACATCGGCATGAACCGACGGTTAAATCCGACCATGAGCTGCACGTTATGCTGTTGAGCCAAAGAAACGATTTCTTCCGATTCATGCAATGTATAGGCGATGGGCTTGTCTACGAATACATGAATTCCTGCAGTGATAAGCTGACGCAACATATCTACATGCGATTCCGTTGAAGTATGTACGAAAGCGGCATCGATGTTAGAAGAGATCAATTCCTGCACGGTAGAGAATCGGTTGCGAATACGATATTGCCGACCAACTTCATCGACCACTTCTTGATTGCGGCTGGCAATGGACAGTTCAATATCCGATCGAGTTCCTAGTACAGGCAAGTATGCTTTGCGTGCGATATCACCGATACCGATCATGCCGATTTTCATGTTGGTTCCCCCTTCATATCCATAGATTGCGTTTATTCCATATGATTGAGTACAGTATAGCCTGAGACACAGGTTTCAGGCTATATGTTTTAGACTAAGCGCCCAGGAGGCTGCTCTATTCTATTCATGAGCAGTTCTAGCTCATCCATCAAATCCGGAATCCACGCATCTGAACCTGGGATTGTATCGGTTCCGCCATAGACAAGCCATTTCAGCGTTTTTACAAGCCAGCATACCCCGCCGACGTTCACTTGCCATTCAAGCTGATCCATCGAACAATTCTGCTCCATTGCGCTATGGAAGGCGGACAATATCTCTTCCCTAGGGACATGACTATATTCTCGAGCTTCATCAATTAGACAATGCAAGTCGCCTAAATGGGGACTTAGATACGAAATCGACCAGTCAATCGGCATAATCTGTGTCCCCTGAATGAGCAAGTTCTTCGCATGATAATCATGGTGCACGAGTGTAAGGGGCTGAGTGCGATACAGTCTTTCCAGCTGTTGCGGCAATATGTCCTGCAGTTTGCCGAGGGCAGGATGGCCAGCTAGACGAGGCGAGTGAAGGAGATCCTTCGCAAGCGCCAGGAAATCGGCAGCTGTCTCGGTGCATTGATGAATGAGACTGCTCGGAATATTCTGCTTGATATGCATTGCAGCTGTATTTCGGATTCTAGCTAACGTTCTTGCAGCTTCCAGAAAGAGCGCTGAGCTGGGAAGCTGCTCCAAATTGTACTGCCCGGCATCCTCCATAATCATGACCGCACTACGTTCCGATTCATAATATTCAAAAATGCGAGGGGCTGATATGTGCAAAGGTTTCACGAGGCGACGGTAATTGGCGGCTTCTTGAGCCATTTCTTTGCCGCCCCATTTCAATATGCGAGTTTCACCTGTACGTAAAGTGATGCGATACACTTCGGATAGCGCCCACTTTCGTAAGAGTGCCCACTCTGTTACTTCAGTTAGCAAAGGGATTCTGTTGGTATAGGCAGATAGACGTTCTGGAATCATGTACTTCCTCCTGAATGATTGGGTTCATCTTACAGAGGAGAATTTTACACGAAAACCCAAAAAATATAGACTTATAATGACCGGTTTGCTATGATGTTGAATAGGGTCTCGATACTTATCGAGATCCATTTTTTGTTAATTGTGAATCGGGAGATGAAGAGATGCAGGGCTATAATGTCATCATGGTTTACAATAAAGAACTCGACAAATTATTGATGTGCAAACGATTAAAAGAACCGTACAAAGGACTAAGTAATCTAGTTGGCGGTAAAATAGAGGCTGGCGAAGCAGGAATCGAAAGTGCTTATCGAAAGCTGGCGGAAGAAACGAGCATTTCCAAAGGGGATATCACGCTGCACCACCTGATGGACTTCACGTACCACTATCAAAAATGTTATGTGGAAGTCTATGTGGGCAAGTTGAAACATGACGTGGCGATTCATGGCGATGAGAATGAATTGTACTGGTCGGATCTGACCCACGATTTCTTCGACATGACCTTGTATGCAGGAGAAGGCAATATCGGTCATATGATCGAGCAGGTGAATATGTACAAGGATACGATTTTAGGTGATTGAAAAGGAAAAGACGAAGGCAGACACTACATGGGCGTGTTCCTTCGTCTTTTTCTATACTAGAAACCAAGTTTGTATTTGCTCCTTTTCACAAAAGCTGCGCTGTGGCTTACCTCTTTACATCGAACACATGGGATTGGAGAATCTCTAATGCCCGCTGTATGTCCTTCAAGTCTTCTTCTGAGGAATTCTTAATTCGCTCGAAGAAACGCTCGCTAATCCGCCCAAAGGCCTCATCCATCATGGCTTGTCCAGCTTCCGAGAGTTGGATCATCTGCTTGCGTCGATCATCCGTGGACTCTAGTTTTTCACATAGGTGCTTTTCCGTTATTTTCTTCAGTTCTCGGCTCGTATTGGGCATAGACATGTGCATGCAATCGCTAATTTGGCTTAAGGTAACAGGTTGGCTGACTGCGATATATTCCAAAATACGATATTGAACGGGTGTAATATCCTCTGGCTTAATGTCCCTCGTTAATTCATGCGTAACTTCATGCACGGAGGTTGTAAAGCTCACGAATTGATGAAACAGAGCTTTCTTGTCCACAAAAATCACCTCTTACCTGAACAGGATAACAAATCAATTATCAATATACAATTATCATTTGACAACTATATGAGTGAGGTGCTATCTTTTTATTATCAAATGATAACTAAATGGTGGTGGGAAGATGAAGGTGTTAATCGTATATACGCATCCGAATCATAGCAGTTTGAGCTACGCCTTTTTACAACAAGTCATACAAGGATCCAAAGAGAATAAGTACGTGGAAGAAATTCAGGTTCTTGATTTATATGAAGAGGACTTCGATCCAGTACTTGTGTTCCACAAGACGAAGCGGAGGAGAGATATGCACCTCGATCCGACCCTGGAGAAGTATCGTGAGCAGATACGTTGGGCGGATAAGTTGGTGTTTGTGTATCCGATCTGGTGGCTGCGTCCGCCTGCGATGCTGCTTGGCTACATTGATCGGTTATTTGCTTCTGACTTCGCCTATCGAGACAATGGAGGCTTGCTGCCTGAAGGGCTGCTGAAAGGGAAATCGGTTGTTTGTATATCTACAATGAAGGGCCCTGCCCTGTATCCATTTTTCTTTTATCGCAATGTACATAAAGTGTTGATGAAAAGGGCTTTGTTTCAGTATGTAGGTATCAAAAAAGTGAAGTTCTTTGAATTCGGGAATATGGAAAGTTCGAAGGGTAAACATGACAGAAAATTAAATAGTATTCACCATTATTTCAAATTTATGTATCATTAAGTGCCCGAGCAGAGTTCATTTTGTTAAGGATGACGAATAAATTAATAAGTTTAGAATGTCTCCTTACAGACGGATCTAATGTTGAAATTCACCGCTGTAAGCCATAAATGGGGAGGGTTCAATTCTTATGAGATCGTTTGAACTGTGGTCAGTCGTTATTAATATGTTGTTGCTTGGTTGGCTGCTATTTGCAAGGAACAAGACAAAGCAGATGCTATTCATTAGTTTCTGCACATCTGCCATATTCGTGCTGCTGCATGGACTTATCGAAGGACTGCGTTGGCAGATGGTTCCGGTCTATGTGATAACGTTTCTGCCGATCTGTAACCTTGCAGCACGATATCTGTTCAGATCGAAGGAAGAGAAGTCCTTAGTTCAGCAAATTCTCGTGGCTATCCTGGCAGTGCTGTATTCCCTTATTACTGTGTTTCTGCCTCTCTTGTTCCCGGTGTTCACATTCGAAGAACCTACAGGTCCTTATAAGATTGGGACAGTAACGTATGATTGGAAGGATGAGCGGCGTGAAGAAACACTTACCCCAGCAAAGGGCGACAAGCGCGAACTGATGGTGCAAATTTGGTATCCAGCTAGTTCGAGTGCACAGGGGAAAACTGCACCTTATGTACCTAATCCAGATGTGTTCGTAAATGCGTACAGCCAAACTTTCGATATGCCTAAAATGTTTTTTACAAGCATGAAATTCGTCAAGACACATGCGATCGAAAATGCTGAGATATCCGGTAAAGAAGCTGCTTATCCAGTACTTTTGTTTTCTCACGGAACGGGTGGGCACAAGAGCCATAACACCTTCCAGATCGAACAATTGGTCAGTTATGGGTATATCGTTGTAGGTATCGATCACACGTATGATAGCATTGCATCTGTGTTCGATGATGGCCGTGTTGCAAATTTTATTCCCCAGGATGTGTCAGTCAAGCACTTGGATGAATACAACAAGCTATGGGTGGAGGATGCCAAATTTGTGCTCAATCAAGTGGATAAGCTGGCGCAGGGCGATCCAGACCGCCGTTTTACAGGAAGAATGGATATGGAGAACGTAGGTATGTTCGGCCATTCCTTCGGTGGAGCAACCAGCGTTCAAATGTTAATGTCAGACGCTAGAATTAAGGCAGCAATTAATTTGGACGGCGGCTTATTTGGCGAGCTCCGAATTCCGGAGGGCGGGGTGAAGAAGCCGTTGTTGATGATGAGTGCGGATAGGACGCTTGCCGGTGCAGATCAAATAGCAGTTATTAAGGGCACGGCGAGAAAAGCGTTATACAAGTACTTCGGTGACATATTTGAACGATATAAGCGAGTTGCAGCGGGCGGGAACCACTGGATGAAAATTAAAAATATGGACCACCTAGCTTTCTGTGACTTCTATCTAATATCGCCTCTACTTGAAAAGGCAGAAGGGGTAAATTTACGCCCTGCACATCGCCTCATTAACGAATATTCGCTTGATTTTTTTAACCATTACTTAAAAGGAAAGCCATTCGAGAAAATGGAACAAAATCTTGGTGACAACCCGGAATTTTCGCTGGAGAGAGGCTAAGATTGTCAAGGCAGTACGTATAAAAACAAGATCATGAAGAGGCGGTTCCCGTAATGGGTGCTCCCTTAGATAAGCGATGTTGTTCACATCCCACTGTAAGGATGAGATATCAAAGACCTTACGTTGCATCAATTTACCAAAAACGCAAGGGCGTGATATAATCCATGACTAGGGAAGGAATGAGAACGATGTAGTTGTCGAGAAGAATACGGTTGAACCGCGCTCAAGATCTCCCCCCTCGTATGAGGGAATAAGTGAACATCACATATTGAGGGGGAGCGAATATGGACGGATCAGCGGGCAGCTGCAGTGCTGGAAGGTGATCAATTTCGGTTTGCCATTGAGACGATTGCGGGTGAAATGGTGGGCGGAATGAACACGCATGGCGTAGATAAGCGGAATGGGACGTTCAAGTACGGCGTATCGATCTTCCGAGAACATTGGCGTAAGGGCTATGCATCGGATGCGATCCAGGTATTGCTTCGCTACTATTTCGAAGAGCTGCGCTATCATAAGGTGATTGCACATGTATATGCGTACAACGAGGCATCAATTGCGCTGCACGAGCGCATAGGGTTCCAGCAGGAAGGAAGACTGAGAGATATGGTCTTTACGAAGGGGAAGTATCATGATGAACTCATTTTTGGCTTAGTGCGCAGTGAATACGATGCGATGCAGGAATGAACTTGACCACTGAATAGATGCGATTCAAGATAAATAGGAAAGCCATAGAATGTCCGCCTGTCGAAGGCAACACTCTATGGCTTTTTGATGTTGTGTATTTATTTTTAAATAAACAAATTAATGCCTGATTGATCAGCCTTGCCTAAATAGTAGCCTACGCCGCCGATGGTAACGCCGTCGATCAGCTCCTCATGGGCAATGCCCATGACATCCATCGACATCTGACAGGCGACGATTTCGACGCCCTGCTGGATCGCAGATTCAATCAACTCTTCTAGTGAAGATACATTGTTATTGTTCATCACCGAGCGAATCATTTTCGGTCCGATACCCATCATGTTCATCTTCGACAAGCCCAGCTTCTTGCTCCCTCGCGGCATCATCGCTCCGAACATTTTGCCAATGAAGCTCTTGTTGACAGGAACTTTGTCCGGCTTGCGCAAAATATTCAGACCCCAGAAGGTAAAGAACAGGGTCACCTTTTTTCCCGAAGCAGCTGCTCCGTTCGCAATAATGAAGGAGGCGATTGCTTTATCGAGATCGCCGCTGAACACGACCATAGTACTGCGATCCGATGATACACTGCGATTGTCTGGCTGTTGCAGATCCTCCGTGGGGGAGGTAGGCGGCAGCTTGCGTATATGGGCTTCAATCGTCCCATCCGTGTGCTTCTGCACATGCAGCAGCTCCTGCTTGCTCATGCCTGCCCAAGCTTGAATATCCTCATAGAAGCCGGGATCAGATGCATTTACTTTCAGCACTTGACCTTCCTGCAGCAAATCCATCTGCTGCTTCACTTGCATGAGCGGGCCCGGGCAGCATAATCCACATGCATCCAGGGTACGATCGAAGGAGTACTGCGTATCTTTCTGTTCATTGCTTTCTTCTACTGGATTCCCAGACGTGTCTTGGTCAGGCCTGGCAGGCGGCGTAACCTGTCCGGGGGTATATTGTGCATGCTGGTATGTCTTATATCCACCCGTTAAGTTTTTCACCTTGAAGCCATGCTGACTTAGAATGCGTGATGCCGTATAACCGCGCAAACCAACTTGGCAGTAGACCCAGATTTCCTTCTCCCGATCGAGCTCATTCAGACGGCTTCTTAGTTCATCTACAGGAATAGACAGGGAGTTAGGAATATGACCGTTCTGATGCTCCATATCCGTACGCACGTCAACTAGCATCGTAGCTTGTGGATTGCGCTGTTCCAGATCGGCAGGCGTAAACGCGTCCACAGCGCCTGTCCATATATTCTCGGCAGTATACCCGGCCATGTTCACGGGATCTTTAGCGGAAGAATACGGTGGTGCATAGGACAATTCAAGTTCAGTAAGATCGGTGACGGTGCCGCCTAAGCGTATAACCGTAGCAATGACGTCCATCCGTTTGTCCACGCCGTCATAGCCGACAATCTGGCTGCCGAGCACGTTGCCTTCCTCATTAAAGATCAGCTTGATTGTCATTGGCTTGGCACCTGGATAGTACCCGGCATGGGAATTTGGATGCACATAAGTTACCTTGTACGGCAAACCTAATCGTTGCAATGTTTTTTCGTTATTCCCTGTTGCAGCGCCCGTTAATCCGAACACCTTCAGGATAGATGTGCCTTGCGAGCCTTTATAGGCAGTGTCAAGTCCGCTCACATTGTCTGCTGCGATGCGCCCTTGTTTGTTGGCTGGCCCCGCAAGCGGGATCGCAGTCTTCGTCCCATTGACGAAATCGACAACCTCAACCGCGTCTCCTACGGCATAAACGTCTATTACATTAGTCTGCAAATAATCATTCACAATGATGTGACCTCGTGGCCCCAGCTCAATGCCGCTGTCTCGAATAAAGCCGGTGTCAGGTGCTACCCCGATTGCGAGAATGACCATATCGCTTGTGAGCACTTTGCCGCTGGCTAGCTGCGTTTCAATTCCGCCGTTCGTATCACGGAACGATTGAACGCGGTCATTTACAATGAGAGATGTACCGTGCTGCTCCATCTCCTTAGACAGAATTCCTGCCATTTCTGTGTCAAATGGAGCAAGAATCGCTGGTCCAGCCTCCACCAACGTGACATCCAGCCCAATTTCGCGCAAATTCTCGGCCATTTCCACCCCGATGAATCCACCGCCGATGACGATAGCAGAGCGTGCGCCTTCTTCTGTGACGCGCTTCTTCACGCGATCCGTGTCCGGAATATTGCGAAGCGTAAAAATGCGTTCGCTCTCAATACCAGGGAGAGACGGACGTACCGGCTTCGCACCAGGGGACAGAATCAGTGAATCATATGACTCCTCGTATTCCCCTTTCTCTTTGCTGCGTACCCGTACCTTTTTCGTTTGCGCATCAATGCCTATGACTTCGCTGTGCACGCGCACATCGATATTGAATCGACGGTGCATAGCTTCTGGTGTCTGCACGAACAGCTTGTTGCGATCTTGAATGGTATCTCCGATATAGTAGGGAAGCCCGCAGTTGGCGAACGATACATAAGCATCCCTTTCGAACATGACGATGTGTGCATTCTCATCAAGTCTGCGCAGACGTGCTGCGGCAGAAGCCCCTCCGGCTACTCCTCCAACGATCAGTACCTTTTTGCTCATGATGTCTCCTCCCCGAAAAATGCTTCAACGAGCTGTTTTACCTTCTCGTTCTCTACCCGATAGTTCACTTCTAGGCCGTTGCGATGCGCAATTACAATGCCCATGCTGCGCAGCTTCTGCAGGTGTTGGGATACCGTGGATTGCGGCAAGCCTAGGCAGTCCTGCATGAAAGATACGTTGCAGCTTCCTTTATCCAGCAGCCCCTTCACGATACAGAGGCGAACAGGATGCGCCAGAGCTTTTAACAGCTCGGCAGTATCATTAAATCGTTCATAGTCATTATTCATATCATGTCTCCTTTGAGTTGTAGGAAAGTGAATCGGAATGGTTTATTTGTTTCATAAGTGATATGCAGCAAATATAAATATCAATATATCGTTATATTACGATATTAATATATAAGGGAAATAAAATCAACACAAGAAGATGAAACTAATAAATGGAAGGGGGAGGCTTGGATTCAGCGTTATATTGTGCAGAAGGTGACAGCCTTACCCGAATAGGTATGCTAGAATGGACATAAATCTTAAAATAATGTGGTGATAACAATGCAACTAAACGATATTGAACACAACATACGTGTGATCCGTGAGCGTATCGAGCAGGCTTGCAAGCGCAGTGGGCGCAACCCCGAAGAAGTGAAGCTAATGCTCGTTACGAAGACAGTTCCGGTTGAGCGAATTCAGATGGCATTAGATGCAGGGGAGAACTTAATTGGGGAAAATAAAGTGCAGGAAGGGCTGCAGAAGCGGGAGCCGCTTACCTCGGCTAATCCGTCGCTAGACTTCCACTTTATCGGCCATTTGCAAACAAACAAGGTCAAGGATGTGCTCAAATTCGCAACATGCGTTCAATCCGTTGACCGCATGAAGCTGGCAACGGCACTCCATGAGCGGCTGCAAAAGGAAGGCCGCACGATGGATGTCCTTATCCAAGTGAATACGTCGTATGAGGACAGCAAGTTCGGTGCCGCCCCAGAGAATGCACTCGCATTAATTCAGGAGGTAGCCAAGTTGGACACGCTCCGCATTAAGGGGCTCATGACAATCGGGCTGTTCACTGACGATCAAGACAAGGTGCGCAAATGCTTTAAGCTGCTGCAAAAAATCCGTCAGGAAGCGCAAGAACTTGCATTGCCGAACGTCAGCATGGAAGTTATGTCGATGGGGATGTCAGGAGATTTCGAGACGGCAATCGAGGAAGGCTCAACGCTGGTACGGGTCGGATCAGCAATTTTCGGCAAACGTATTTATCCAGACAGTCATTATTGGAATGAGAACGCGAAATCTGAATAAATGGGTGGAATAAGGAAGGAAGAAGAGAGCCAAGAGGCTCTCTTTTTCTATTTTGAAATTGTAACGGGAATTGTAACTTCAAGTTCAGGGATATATTTGACAAGTGCTTTGCCGTCTGCTCCAAGCTTGAATTGGGATTTATCTTTCTCGTTGATAAGACTTATATAAGGTTTGATTGTAATAGACGTAGGAATAGGTTCGTACGGCTGATAAAGCAAATTGAACAGGATCGTTTTCCCGTTGTCCTCATGCAGTCCTGAACCGTTTAGTAATTTGACTGTGCGCCCTTTATCATCGTAGATTTCAAATCCAAACGGCAGATCGTTGGCGGTAAGTGGATCGTCTTTCGATATTTCCAGCCTTGCAGCAAGACTCGTCGTAATCGGAGTCAATTCTACTGTATTGTATGTGATGGTGAATGGATTGCCAGATTTCGAAATGTTTTGCTTCATAACGATTGAATCTTTTGTTTGCATGGAAATGGGGATCGTTATTTGATAGGGCTCTTGTATGCCTAACACGGTAAGCTTTACCGTTAAATCGAACTTGTCGGGCAAGGATTTTCCTCCTTGGTTTCGCATATCAGAAAACATAAGGATAGCTGAGTCTTCATTTTTCCCTAGAGAAATAATGATGTCAGTCGAGTGCTGGTTGTATGCATAGTCGCCAATCCTTTTTCCATCAATAAGAAGTTGAATTTCGCTCAAAGACTCCATTAAGGTATTGCGGCTATTGCCCTCTTGCAACCCTGATAGGTTAGATCGCTCGATGCCAACTGCCACTCTTGTTCCGTCATAGACTGCTACTGGAATCGAAAGTGTCAGACCATGATGGGTCACGCTCTTCCCAGATGAGGTGACAAGTCCTTTTTCGTCAGCTGCCTGCAGACCTAAATCCCCCGCAAGGCGAAAAAGACTGCTCACGCCCGGCACCTGTCTCATGGACTCGGCTACCGTGGGAGACAGGAAGGAGCCCCCTATTAATAAGACGAATGCAGCGGCTGCTGCAGCAAGCGATGTGACAATGGAACGGACTGCTGAACTGCGACGTGTTTTACATGAAGCTTCAACAAATAGTGGCTCGGTATCCAATCGGTTCATAATTTGCCCCGTAAAATCGGAGTTTGTTGGCGTCTGGCGAATCCATGCCTCTAACTGTTCACTATCTACACCGTTACGATGGTTTGATGACATGCTTATGAAGACCTCCCTCCACTGTGGATGGACTAACTTGATATCGAAGCAACTTTTTCCGCAAACGCTCATATTTTTTTCGAATCGTCGATGGCTTCAAATCCATAATCTCGCTAATTTCATCAAAGCTATACTCTTCCACGGCCCTTAACAATAAAATATGCCGCTCTTCTGCAGAAAGCTTGTCCAGCAATTGATAAATCAGATCTTCATACGGAAGCTCTTGATCATTGATTTGATCGCGTTTCAACAGGGACAGTATTTTTCGGCGCCTGCTTCTGCGGTTCAAAATATCCAAGCAATGATTGTAGGCAATCTTATATATCCAGGCTGAAAAAGATACCAGTGGCTCGAAAAGGTGTATACGTTGAAAGCCTTTAATAAAAATGTCCTGAACAGCGTCCTCTGCTTCTTCCTTGCTGCCCAACAAATAGTAACAATATAAATAAATTTGTTTTTGAAATCGATAGATGATAAGGGTGTATGCTTCTTTATCTCCGTGCTTGACTTGAGCAATGGCATGTTCTAAAGTCTCATCAGTTTGATATTCTGAGTTGGATGGCATAGCCGTAAGGATCCTCCTTTCATACAGCCTGACTTAACAATACCTTTTTATTGTATAACTTCACTTTCGGGTGATAAGAGCACTATTTCAGTACACTATTTTTCGGACATTTTATTTTTTGCTTTTTGTAGTGCTTCTTGTCCCTTCACTTCTAACATGTCTATCGCTTCCTCAACGGTCTGCTTCTCATCGATAATTGCTTGCAGTTCCTCTAACAAGACAGGTTGAAATAATTGATCGAACTCTTTAGATGCGGCTGTACTGCCAAGAGATTCCTCGACAGAAGACGTTGTTTTGGGCGTAAGCAAATAGAAAGGTTCCGTGCTTATGCCTTCAATATCTTTGAGCACGCCAGGGCGTGCAGGCAATTTTCCATTTGCCGTCCGTGAAGCGGCCGAAGCCATGTCCGCGCTATTTACGAACTTGACGAACTCCCAGGCCGCCTGCTTATTTGGTGAGTCTTCGGATACCGCATAAATTTCCGAGACATGCACATTTGCTGATTGATCCGGGGAGGAAGGGGCAACAGGCATGGTGACAATATCCCAATCGAACGATTTCGATTCCTTGTCGAAGATTGTCCGCGCTTTTAGTTCTTTTGCAAACCAAGGCCCATTGAGTGTCATTGCAGCCTGACCTCTATAAAAGGCTTCGACCATCTCCCCGCTATTTTGATTTGAAGCCTGCAGGTAGATATATTTATCGCGAACGGCGTCTGTTATAAGTTTTATTGCTTCTCTCCAACCGTCCGAGTTGATAAGCAGCTTGTCTGTCTTTACATCGAGTAATCGTAACTCGGAGGAAGACACGACCTGCTGTAACATGCGCTCAACACCGTAGTCCTGATATAATCCAACTACTGTCTTTTCGCCAGTCCCCGTATTGGTGAACCTTCTCGATAACTCAATCAATTGCTTCCAGGTCATCTTATTCGTCGGCACATCAATATGATGCTGCTTGAACAAATCTCGATTGAAATATAGAACATCCGTATAAAAGGAAGGAGCTAATCCGTATAACCTGCCTTCTCCTTTCCCTCTAATCATTTCGATAAGTCCGGGAGAAATTGCGTCGATATCGAACTTGTCCTTCGAAATCATAGTTTCGATGTCGTACAGTCGTCCCTGCCGCGCATAATCTTCGAACAAATTCTCGTTTAGCAGCAGCACATCAGGTCTGTGTGCCTCAATTAATTTCTTTAATTCTGTTTTGTAGTCCCCAGCATCATTTTGCTCGTGATTTGGGAGCGCGTTATTCATGTTGATGACATCGAATTCGATTTTCGGGTAATTCATCTTGAAGAGATTCCCGTAATCGTTATAGAACGACTGTTCATCATAGTACATGACCTTGATTTTTCCACTTTCTAATCTCTCATTTTGTTCTTGTTCCCCGTAGCAACCGCCTAGCAAAGACATGATCATGATCAGTGCAATTCCCAGCCTCCACTTCTTTTTCATGCTATCTCTCCTTTTCTGACTATACAACGGACAGACATGCTGCTTTGTGACGGAGATACAAAAAATCCGTCATGAAGCGCAAGAACTTGCATTGCCGAATGTCAGCATGGAAGTTATGTCGATGGGGATGTCAGGAGATTTCGAGACGGCAATCGAGGAAGGATCAACGCTGGAACGGGTTGGATCAGCAATTTTCGGCAAACGCATCTATCCAGACAGTCATTATGGGAATGAGAACGTGAAGTCAGACTGATCAGAGGAGCTTCACGGTATGGACAAGAACAGTAAATGTGGCTTCTGCTAGGGGCTATGAAGATACTGCAAGAAGAGGAGGGCGCTCTATCGCCTCTCCTTTTTTGTATGGAAAAGTAAATAGCTTATCCGTGAAACTACTTCCTATTTCTTCCGTACATTGCTGTAGGCAGCGGTGTATGTGTTTGGCTCACCGGGGTCAACCATCGCATTGAAGGGGGAAGTTGTACATGTCATTCTTGAAGAGAATATTGGCAAAGGTAGGGATCGGCTCGGCTGAGGTCGACACGGTGTTGCATTGTGATGAGTTTGTGCCTGGTCAGGAGGCAACCGGTGTGGTGTACATCCAAGGCGGCAAGACGGAGCAGCACATCGGACAGATTTACTTTTTTATCAAAGCTCAGTATGTTAAAGATTCAGGCGACTCCTCAACGACACACCATGCAGTAATCGATAAGTTGTTGCTTACAGATGAATTCGTGCTCAGTCCTGGTGAACGTAAAGTAATTCCTTTTCAGTTCATCTTGCCGGAGAGAACTCCGATTTCACGATGCAAGTCACCAGTATGGATGGAGACTGGCTTGGACATTGACAATGCCATTGATCCGAAGGACGAAGATTACTTAAAGGTAGTTACATCATGGGAGATGGATGTTGTTCTGGAGGCGCTCAAGCTACTCGGATTCCGCCTTCGCCAAGTGGAGAATGAATATGCGCCCGCGCTTGGAGATCCACTTCCATTTATCCAGACGTTCGAATTTGTGCCTACGTCCAACTACCGCAGCCGGTTGGATGAAATAGAGGTCGCATTTATCCCAAGAGGAGATGATCTGGAACTTGTGCTGCAAGTCGATCGTAAAACGAGAGGATTGAAGGGCTGGTTTGCTGATGGATTGGATCTCGATGAGACCTACGTCAACATGACATTGTCGAGAGAAGAGCTTGATGAAGGGGCACATGCCGTTGCTGAACATTTGCAAGAGGTGATCTCGCGTTATTGCTAGACTTTATAGAGTATTACATTGCATTTATGTTCATTGGAACAGAAGATAGCGTATTTCACCTCAATATAGAAGTCAGATAGCAGTCTGTTATCGGTGCGCCGATTCAGGCTGCTATTTTTTTGTGATTTGAGGCGATATACACACCTCTAAATGAAGCAATACGATTTCTGACATTTGTCATATGCAGTTGGTGACATCGTACACTAACTGGCTCAAGCGTGCCTGCCGTACAATACAAACATAAGCGATACAATTCCTAATTTCATGACAAAGGATGATTATAGATGACATACGCAATTGAATGTACCGACCTTGTAAAGCAATTCGGCAGTTTCCACGCCGTGAACCATATCGATCTTCGCTTCGAGCGTGGACAGATTAGCGCGCTGCTCGGCCCGAACGGTGCGGGTAAGACAACGACGATTTCCATGATCCTCGGGTTGCAAAATCCGACATCAGGAGAGATTAAGGTGCTTGGCCAGCCCGCAGGTACACGGGAGCTTCGCCACAGAGTAGGGGCGCTCATGCAGGATGTGAAAGCTCCTGATGGCTTGAATGTTGCGGAGGTATTGAATCTGTTCCGCAGCTACTATCGCAACCCACTTCCACTGTCCAGACTGCTTGACTTATCAGGTTTGCACGGAGAAGCGAAGCGGCGCGCAACATCGTTATCCGGTGGGCAGCGTCGGAGATTGGCCTTCGCGCAGAGCTTAGCTGGCAATCCAGAGCTTGTCCTGCTCGATGAGCCGACGGTCGGCATGGATGTGGAAGCGCGTGGTCGCTTCTGGGATACGGTTCGCGCTTTGTCGAACGATGGACGGACGGTTGTGCTTACGACACATGACTTGGAGGAAGCAGATACAGTGGCGGATCATATCGCGATCATTGCGGCAGGTACGGTAGCGGCCAGTGGAACCTCACAGGAGCTCAAGGCACAGACGGCACTACGGACAGTGTCCTTCCGTCTTCAAGTCGAACAGCAGGACGAAGCGCTGATGCAGCTTCCGGGAATTGTGAAGGTCGAACGTGCTTCTGGTCGGGTTCGTCTTCACGTCCGCAATACAGACGAAGTGTTATCCGTGCTCCTGCAATCTGGATGGGGGGTCAGCGATATTGATATCCAATCCGCTAAGCTAGAGGATGCTTTCCGATCAATAACAAAATCTCATGAGGCTGCACGTACTCAAGCAAGCGTATAGTTGATGCCTGAAAATAAACGATAGAGGCAGAGGGTGCCTTAATCATCACATATTAGGGGGAACTGATCGATGTTACAAGCACAAATCAAAGCAGAAAGTTTACGAATTATGCGTAGTCCATTCTTCTTGTTATTCTCACTCGTCATGCCAATCGCTTTCTATTTCTTATTCGCTAGTTTAAATGGCGCATCGAAGTCTATTGAATCTACGACCTATGGAGCCTTCTCACTTATGTCGATGACAGCATTCAGCTTAATTGGCACGGCAATGAGCCAATTCGGTATTCGCCTTGCCTACGAGCGTCGTGATGGATGGACACGTCTGCTTCGCCTGACACCACTATCTCCGTCGGTATGGATTGGCGCTAAGATCGTTTCACATATGTTGGTTCATTTGCTTGTCATTCTAATCATTTTCCCTGCTGCCTACTTTGCCTATCATATTGAGTTAACTGCTGTACAATGGGTGACATGTGGCTTGTGGCTGTGGCTTGGAAGCATTCCATTCCTGGCGATCGGCTCTATTTTAGGAACCATGAAGAGCGCGGATGCCTCCATTGCGGTCGCAAACATTTTGCTCATGGGTTTTGCTATTATGGGGGGCTTGTGGATGCCGCTAAAGACATTGCCAAGTTGGATGCAAGTCATTGGAGAATGGCTGCCATCCTACCGCTATGCACATGGTGCGTGGAGTATGCTTGCTGGCGGAAGCCCTGCCCTGCTAGATTGGGTAATTCTTCTGGGCTGTGGCATGATCTTCATGGTAATATCGAGTTATATCTTTAACAGACGGGAAGCGATGTAAGTGAACGTAGTCAAGAAGAGGTTATTTCCCGAAAAAGAGGGAGCGGAGCCTTACATCTCCCTCGTCAACTTATGCGTGCCTATCTTTTTCCTGCTGCGTGAGACTCCGACCAAGCTATTGGTGGGGTTCACGCTGCTTCTGTTTCTAGTGATCGCATTTTGGCTGCAGTATCGGCACGAGAAGCAGGCATTGACGTGGTTGGCTGTTCAGGCTGTAATTATTCTCGCATTCATCCTTTTCTATCACCCTATGTATGCTTATATGGTGTTCATGATCGCGCAGATGATAAGCAGGCAGAAGACCTCCATTATTTTAGGAGCAGCTGCCGTCATGGCGGTAGGTATCGTAATCGGATTGTCTCAGCGCTTGGATACAGTAACCGTATGGTCATCCCTGCATACGCTGCTGCTTCCTCCATTATTCGGTGTGCTCGTCATGCCATTCATCATGCGTGCTGCTGGGCAGTACAAGCAGATGGCGGAACGATTGCAGGCAGCGACCTCACAGCTTGAGCGGATGGCTCAGCAGGAAGAGCGCCAGCGCATTGCACGTGAATTACATGATACGCTTGGACATACGTTGTCTTTGATCACGCTTAAGAGTGAAGTGACAGAAAAGCTGATTACACGGAATCCGGAACGGGCTATTGCTGAAGCAAGGGAAATTCAGGAAACCTCGCGTGCTGCGTTGAAGCAAATGCGTCAACTCGTAACTGAAATGAAGATCGTCAAGCTTGCAGAGGAATATGAACATGGAAGACAGCTATGCGCCGCTGCGGGAATTGAGCTGGAATTTCAGGAACGCAGCGAGGGAATTAGCCCTTCATCAACAGCTCCAAGCATCGTGAACCGATTGCCATTATCAGCATTGCAAGAGACGATTCTCGCCATGTGCTTCCGGGAGACCTTAACGAATGTCGTTAGGCACAGCCGGGCGAAGCATTGTTCGGTTCGGGTTGAGGTGGAAGAGGCAATGGTTCGTTTGGAGATTGCAGATGATGGCATCGGAATTGATGAGCACCAGCTTAAGCAATCAAGTGGGACGGGCATGGCCGGACTGAAACAGCGGCTTCAGCTTGTGGACGGGACGCTTGCTATAGAGTCTGGTGCCCATAAGGGAACGGCATTATCGTTAGTCATTCCGCGTGTAATCCGCGATAGGAAGGGGAAAGGTACATCATGATTCGAGTGATATTAGGAGAGGACCAACAGATGCTGCGAAGTGCACTCGCCACCTTGTTGTCTCTTGAGGATGATATCGAAGTGATTGGTCAGGCCGAGAATGGCAGCGTAGCGCTGTCGCTTATCGAGGAACTTCAGCCGGATATCGCGGTACTGGATATCGAGATGCCGCTTATGACGGGGCTGGATGTTGCGGATGCGATCAAGAAGAAGGGGTTGGACTGTCGGATTATTATGCTGACGACCTTTGCCCGTTCAGGCTATCTCCAGCGTGCAATGGCATCGAGTGTAGGCGGTTATTTGCTCAAGGACAGCCCAAGCGACGAGTTGTCAGACGCCATTCGCCAGGTATATGCAGGTAAGCGGGTGATGAGTCCCGAATTGACGCTGGCTGCATGGGAAGACCCTTGTCCGTTGTCCCCGAGGGAGAAAGAAGTGCTGTTGCTTGCTGAGAACGGACTGTCCATGCAGGATATTAGCGCCAAATTGTTCTTATCCTATGGAACGGTACGCAACTATATGTCGGATGCGATTAGCAAAGTAGGAGCGGGTACGCGCATTGAGGCGATTCGAACTGCTCGTGAGAAGGGCTGGTTGGATTAAGAACTGCTGCTGGAATATATGCAGAAGAAACTTGATGAAGAAAAGAATTGTCGGATCAATTAGCATCCAGAATATAAATTGTAAGTGCTCCATACTCTCTAAGTGAATATTTAGCTTATTTTCAGTTTCATTTCAGGAAATACGAACATACTATAGCCATCCCTTACATAAGGAGGTGGAACCTATGAAACGCAATTCAACCGTAGCAGCGTGGACGTGCCTAATGCTTCTCTTGATGGCTTCACCTGCGGCAGCGCAAAGCAGAACTGCGCTAGATGCTACGGCAGATAAGAGCAAAGAGCAAGCTGCTGTACGAGTGGTCACTTCATCTCAGGCTGCACAGCCGAATCAGCAGAGCACGGAGACGGATAAACAATTAGAACAAGTACAGGCACAAATGAAGGAGCTTCGTGCAGAAATGAAGCAGCTGCGCGAGAAGAAGCTTCAATTGCTCGCTAAGAAACACGGAATTTCGACAGAAGGCAAAAGCAACAAGCAAATTCACCAGGAATTACACGAGAAATTAGGCATAAAAGGACGACTGTTCCACGAGAAACATCACATTAATGGGAAGCATGTCGAGGATCGTCAGACTCAGCTTCAGCACGAGGAAGAAAAGCATCGAGCAGAGGCAGATGGGCTCACACCAGAAGAGATTAAGGCGAAATTCCAAGAATTGAATGGGTCAGTTAAGTAAATCAGAAGCGTCTATGCGAAAATAGGGAATTTCCAGACAAGATATCGGGACATGCGCACAAGCGCATGTCCTTGTGTCGTTAATGGCGATGAGAATGGTTGAAACCGAAAAAGAAATATTTCGTAAAGATAGATAAAAGCACGAATCGTTGACATGCAGATATGCATAGGATAAAGAAGCTGAAGTTGCGCGGGGATAATGGGATAACATGAAACAACCCGACGAAAAGGCGCGGAGCGCTTCTCATCGGGTTATGTAGTCGTTCATATCATTATAAGAGTGCTGGAAACTTCCAAACTATTGATTGTCTGTAGCGATAGAAGAAAAATCATTCTCGTTCATTACACGACGAGCACCTACATAGCGCTTCTCGTAGTAGTCCATGCTAAGGCTGTCGATGCGTGTACCTTTGCTTGTCGAAGCGTGTGCGAATTTGTTGTCGCCTACGTAAATGCCGACATGCGATACACCGTTGCCGCCGCTTGTGTCAAAGAAGACCAGGTCGCCTGGACGAAGCTCGTCTTTGCTAACTTTCTCACCAGCGTCAAATTGCGACGAAGATGTGCGAGGAAGATCAATTTCGAACTTGTCGAACACGTACTTCGTAAATCCGGAGCAGTCAAAGCCTTTCGTTGTTGTACCACCATACTTGTACGAAATGCCAAGCAAACCGTCAATCGTGTTGTCCATTTTGGATGCTGCGAATGTGCTGCCTGCACTGAACGAAGTAAACAGAACGCTCAGTCCGAGCACCGCTGTAACTAGCTTCTTCTTCAAAGGGAAAGCTCCTTCCGTGCCTGCGAGGTTAGCTGGAGGGTTCGGTTGAAGGACCCCTATGATCCCTGTGTTACAAGATCAATTCACCCGTAAAAACTGGTTCCCCCGCTTTCCGGTCCGCCCGGAAACTCGGCATTCTGGTTTTTGGATTATGTATTGCTGCGTGCGATAGTAACAATTTTGCAAGAGTTAGTGCCGCTTTCATGACAAAGTTGTAATAAATCTAGATTTATTGTAACAGACGGAAATTCCTTTGACAAATATTTTTTGTCCTTGACACGAAAAAAACTTGTCAGATCAGCATTTTTTTCGCTGGTAGACAAGTTTTTTAATTTATTTTGTTAGGTTACGCTGCTTCAATATCATCGTAACCCTTTGTAACTTTGTAACTTTGTAACTTTGTAACTTTGTAACTGAATTGCGCTCAATCAGAACCCCCATTATTTCATCTGTTGCTCTGCTTCCTGCCAGACAGCGTGGCGGGCAGACAATCCCCACATTTTAAGTATTGTCATTATGGCAGGCAGTGCCTGTTGAATAATGAGTGCGGTAATCCCGGTGAACACGGCTGCCGCCGTTGTGGACAATATGCCTACACCAATGGTGATCCCAATAAAGAGAAGTGACAATCCTAGAATGGGAAGCAGGCGACGAGTTCCGGCTGTCACGGATCGAATTAACGGTGTTTCTGAGGCAGCGCCGAAGTTAAGGAATAAGAATAGTTGATGAACAAGCCAGCCGCCAATGAACCAAGCGATTACAAACGGTGCCACTGCCACGAGTAAGGAAGACAGAGAAGCCGATGTTGACAAGGCATGGGCCGCATAAGGAACGAACCATATAGCTGGTGCGATAATGAGCAGTGTCTCGAGCAGATAGAGGACAAGCATTGGCTTCCAAGCGAGCTTGATCCCTTGGAAGAAGGCAAGCCCCTGCTGCTTGGGCCGTGACATAGCATGGAATACACCCGCGTGAATGAAGGGGGTAAGCAGCATATGGACGGCAACGAATCCGAGGATAGCCCATAAGTAAGGAAAATAGTCATTCGTCTTCATTAGATAGAACTGGCTTTCGGTCAGAAAGAGCTGCCTGCTCATCTCGGTAGGTGCTGGATCTGGGTAACGGCGCAGGATAGGTGTTACCACTCCATCGACGAAGCGATAGAGGAAGAACCCCCATAACAGTTGGTACAAGAATAGAATGACCCATATATAGATGTGCTCTTTGCACCAATTCCAGCCTGAACGCACATAAGCCTTCACACTATCACCACCCCAAAATGTTCGTAACAGCTTCGATTACCTTGATGACGGATAAGTTAACTCGTGTACGGACAGGTTCGTCGACATGAGCACGCATATAATTATTGATGTGCTTGTTCTCAACGACAATCGAATATAGAGGATCAACCATGACCCAACTGAGCGGCGCTTTATGGGTGACGGTATATTGGATGCGGTCTCCCTCTCCATTCCATCCCTTGCGAGTCGTCGTGCCATCCGAGAATCCGAATACGATCGGAATGGATGGATAATTGGCACCGAGCTTGCGGATATGGACAGTCGCTTCATATTGGGTAGACCCATTCGATTCAATCGTACGTGAATCAATGTTCTCCACGGCGAAGTCTGCCATCATGCCGTTGTACACATATTGTTGGAAGAAATCATTCCACTTGCGGTTAGTTACCTGCTCAACAACTCGCTGAAAGTCTGATGTAGTTGGGTACTTGAAACGGTACTTCTGCGTATAAGTTCTCATAATGCGGCTCATCATTTTCTCCCCGACCTGCTTCTCGATTGCAAGCAGCACCAGCTTGGCACGCATGTACACATTTTCTGCGTAATGATTTTGATTTTTGTAGCGCCATGCATTCAGCTTCAGTGGAGCCGGATCTGTGACGTAGCTGGCTTGTATTGCGTTATTTGGAAGTACTCCGAATTCTTGCTCCATCAGCTTGTCTTCTGCATAGGAAGTGAACCCTTCATCGAGCCATGCTTCCTCGAATTCGTTTGAGGCGAGAAGTCCATAAAAGTATTGATGTCCAATCTCATGAACGACGGTACGTTCCAGGTCGTAACCCGGACTCTCATCTTCTGCACCGAATGCTGTAATCAAGGTCGGGTATTCCATTCCTCCAGCTCCGTTGCCTAATTTAGGAGGCACGATAATGGACAAAGTAGAGTACGGGTATTTGCCGTACCATTCGCTGAACTTGGACAGCGCCGTCTTCGCAGCGTAGAAATAACGTTCCTTCAAATCTTTATGCTTCGGGTCTAAATATAGCTTGATACGAACCCCTGGTACTTGGCTAGAAGAGAACGGCTCTTCAAAATAGACAAAGTTTGGAGATGCGGCCCACGCGAAATCATGAACATCATCCGCATAGAATTGATAGAATTTCTTTCCGTTTGCTATCGTAGGGGTTTTCGTTGGAAAGCCTGTAGCGCCTACGATATAATTGTCGGGTACTTGAATGCGTACACTGTAAATGCCGTAATTGGAGTAAAATTCGGAATTACCGTGATATTGGTGCAAATCCCAGCCTTCTGATGCCCGGCCGCGTACCCCTGCCTTTTCATAGGCAGCAATCTTAGGGAACCATTGGCCAGCCATCACAAAATTATCGGCGTATCCCATACGTGCGAATATTTTCGGCAGTTTTACTTCAAAATCCATGCGAAGTGTAACTTTCTCCTGACTTCGTACTGGCTTGGTAAGACGGAGCTTCAGAAGCGTCTCATCCTTCGCGTTTCCGTCATCTGGCTGAATGTACTGCACCCGGTTCATCAGGGACATACCGTCAACCGTGGATAATGATTTTAGCGTCATGCTGCCATATCCATCCGCAGGGAACTTGTCTTCCCGCAATTTTCCGCCAGACTCCTTCATGAAGGTGGTGTCGGGCGAACGGAAAGCGTTCGGATACATGTGGAAGAACAGTTCATTGACAGTCGATCTCCCGGGATTGGTCCAAGTTACGGTTTGCTTGCCGATAAGGGTATGTGTAGACTCATCCAGTTTAACTTCAATATGGTATTCGGCAATACGCTCACTTAGTACCTCCGCATTGGGAGTCTCCACGGCTTGCTGCGTAATGGGTTCTTGAACCGCCTGCTTGTTCACCTCGGGTCCAAGGGACGGAACGGATCCAGATGGCCAGAACCGAACGAGGAGGAAGCTGCAGGCGGCTAGGAACAAGGCAGTGAATAGAAGCCGGCGATATACATTGCTTCGGGTCATACGTTTTTACCTCCCGTTGACAAGCATCTACAGCATGTATATGTTGGCTTTTTGCAGATTATTAGCTAAAATGAAAATGATTTTGAGTACGTGTAAGGAAGGAGCGCATGACGAAATGGAATCTTCAGATAAGAAAGTTAAGAAGCCGCTGGCATTGAACGTAATGAGCAGCGGTAAGCATAAAGGATTCGGTTCGGGTAGTATCGATCTGAACAACGTGTCGCCCGTCATTATCGATGAAGGAACGGCGTACATCGATTTAGGCGCGATGCACGCAAAGAGTAAGGTGGAGCGTGGAATTAAGTTCTCTACGAATAAAGAGGACGTTCCAAATGGCCGCCAATGCTGGATCGTATGGGTGGCAGTCGATCGTTCTGCGGAAGGCGCGTTCTACGGCGGCTTGGCTGCTTGTGAAATGCTGATCGACACGGAGGCGAAGCGCGGCTGGAAGATGCTCGCAGACCACGTCAATCGGATGGACTATGCAATGAAGCGCCGCGTGCTCGTCGAAGAGCTGAACACAGAAGACAAGGCCGCGCTGCGTGAACTGCTTATGACGCACAATGCTGAATGGTGGGAGCGTACGCCAGAAGAAGTGAAGGCACAGCTTGCCTAGCATAATCATTTACATCTAAAGAAGGCCGCTATTCCGATCTCGTGATCGGTGCAGCGGCCTTCTATTATAATAGAGATGAGTTTTGTCCCTACTCATACCTAGTAAGGACACTCATTACAACAAGGTGATTTAGGCGCGATATACAGGCATCTTGTTCACCTGTGCGACTCCTGTTTCAATCGCAACCTGAGCAATCGCAGATGCGACGCTAGGCACGACACGCTTATCTAGCGGGTTCGGAATAATATACGTCGGGCTGAGCTCTGCATCGGTAACGATAGCCGCAATACCGCGGGCTGCCGCGAGCTTCATATCATCCGTAATATCTGTAGCGCGAACATCGAGTGCGCCGCGGAAGATGCCAGGGAAGGCGAGCAGGTTGTTCACTTGGTTCGGGAAGTCCGAACGGCCCGTACATACTACTGCCGCTCCAGCAGCAAGCGCTTCGTCCGGAAAGATCTCCGGCGTTGGATTCGCCATTGCGAATACGATCGGCTTTACATTCATGGAGCGCACATGATCCTGCGTCAGCACCTTCGGTGCGGATACCCCGATGAATACATCTGCTCCGCGCACGACATCGGTTAGCGTACCGCGTATATGTCCGCGATTCGTTACCTTCGCTATGTCTGCCTGCGCGGTATTCATCCATTCCTCGCCTTCGCATACTACGCCTTTCAGATCCACAAGGGCAGCATGCTTGATGCCTGCCTTCAACAGCAGCTTTGCTATGGCAATGCCAGCAGAGCCGGCGCCATTGATGACAACGCGCACGTCCCCCATCTGCTTGTCTACCACTTTCAGTGCATTGATTAACGCAGAGAGCAGCACGATGGCAGTGCCATGCTGATCGTCATGGAAGACAGGGATATTCGTTTCTTCCTTTAAGCGCCGTTCAATTTCGAAGCAGCGTGGTGCCGATATATCCTCCAAGTTAATACCGGAGAAGGTAGGCTCCATATTTTTGACGATGTTCACGATCTCATCTACACTTTGCGTGGATAGACAGATTGGGAAGGCATCGACATTGCCGAACTGCTTGAAGAGCATGCACTTGCCCTCCATGACCGGCATAGCTGCATAGGGACCGATGTTGCCGAGGCCGAGAACGGCCGAACCGTCTGTCACAACGGCAATCATGTTGCCACGTGACGTATACTCGTTGGCAGCATTCGCATCATTTGCAATCAGGCGGCATGATTCAGCCACCCCTGGTGTATATACAAGGCTCAGATCCTCTGGGGACGTCACCTCAATTTTGCTTGTCACTTCAATCTTGCCGTGCAGCTTCTTATGAAGTTGTAACGACTCTTCTTTGATGTCCAGTGCGACTGGCATACTACAATCAGCTCCCTGTTAGTCATTCCGAGGAGACTTAATACTGAATAAAAGTCCCATGCTAACATTGTGCTACGTTAGTAAGGAAAAGGGAAATACGATCCCCATATAAGCTAATAAATTTTATTTATAGTAACGAAATGCAAGTTATGTCTTCTGCTATTTGTCCGTTCTGCGTCATGCCCCTTGAAGCGGGAGCTGGCGCATGCACTCGATCATGCTGAGGCAGTCTTGCGACAGATGATGTCCTTCTTTCCAGCATAAATAAATATAGAAGGGCAGCGGATCCTCAAGTGGTATGGCTACAAGACCGGGCATGTTCTTGACCGCCATAGAGACGATTAGGGAAATGCCAGCCCCGCTGGCCACCATCGACTTCACGGTCTGAATTTCATCCGATTCAAATACAATATTCGGTTTGAATCCGTATGTTCCACAAGCGAGCATCAGTTGTTCATGATGTACATAAGCTTCCGTCAGCACGATAAAATGTTCATGCTTGAGTTCAGCAATGGATATGGACTCTCGAGTCGCGAGTGGGTGGGTGTCTGGCACACACACATTTAGGTGATCCTCATAGAGCAGCACGGAATGGAGATCAGAGATTGATTCTTGATCTGCCTGTCCGATAATGCCTAAATCCAGCTTACCCTCTTGCAGCAGCTCTGTAGTAATGCGAGAGCCGTACTCGGTTACTTTAAATTGCACATGCGGATACCGCTTCCTTATGTAAGCGAACATGGAAGGGAACAAATAGGCTCCGATAATTGGCGGCAAGCCAAAATGAATGTTGGAGCTGTTATAATTACGAACCTCTACTATAGCTTCATCAATTTCAGACAAAATGTTATCAACTCGGGCTAGAAATAACGCCCCCTGCGGCGTGACATGCACAGCCTTCTCTTTCTTATTGCGTTCGAGCAATTGTACACCTAGAAATTCCTCCAGCCGATTTACGGCGGCTGTTACGCAAGGCTGGGACACATACAGCTGTTCAGCTGCTTTTGTAAAGCTATGCTGTTCAGTAACGGCCTTGAAATATTCAAGTTCCCGCAAATTCATGATGCTTGGTTCCCTCCGATATGATAATCCAATGCGAGTCCTATTCTACAAGAAACGATGACGTTCTACGATGGATAAAGCTTACAAGTGAATGGACTTAGGTATAACCATTGTACATCAAGATGATCCTAAGGGAAGCAAGCAGAGCTGGATAGGGCAGCCAGCCGTCCCTTTACTAACTTTCTAAAATGTGGTAATATATACAAATAACATGTTCTTCGGACTGAAGAATAGGAACAGGAGGTGAGGTAGGAGATGAATTTCAATACGCCGAACATTCGTATTAGCCAACTGCCAGTGGCAATGTTTGGAATTATTCATGATGTAGCTCTCAACGGGATACGTGTGTCCATTTTTTCGAATACGAATACGACAATATGGCGTGAAGACTCTCCTGCCTTAACCTGAGCGGATTTAGGTTTATTTAGGGCTGTAGGGATTTTTCCCTGCAGCCCTTTTTTGTTCCAGATCGAGAGGCAGCGTCTTGCTCACGCCCCGAGGGGGATATCGACATGATCATTAGCCTATGGCATGTGAAAAAATATTACGGAGCAAACTTGGTGCTCTCAGATGTGTCATTTGAAGTGAAAGACGGAGAAAAAGTCGGGCTGATTGGCCGCAATGGAACGGGGAAAACAACAATTTTGCAGATGTTAAGCGGGGCATCCACACCGGATCAAGGGGATCTGTTTATCCGCAAAGGCGCGACGATTGGATTGCTCGATCAAGTACCCTCTGCCCATGAATCTGCTTCTGTATATGATGTACTGGCTGAGAGTTATGCGGAAGTGCGCCGCCTAGAGCAAGAAATGAAGCAGGTGGAAGTGACCATGTCAGACCCTGCTGTCTCTGCAGATGAGAAGAAACTGAACCAAATCCTGCAGCAGTATGGACAAATGATGGAACAATTTGAGCGGGCAGGCGGCTATGAAATGGAGGCCTCGATTCGACGGATCAGTGCTGGCCTCGGAATCGCGGAAGAGCAATGTAGCCGCCCCTTCTCCTCGTTATCTGGAGGAGAGAAGACGAAGGTCGGCTTGGCAGCGCTGCTGCTGAAGCAGCCTGATATTCTGCTGCTTGATGAACCAACGAATCATTTGGATATGGCGGCCATCGAATGGCTGGAATCCTTCCTGCTGGCCTATTCGGGAGCGGTTATGATTGTTTCGCATGATCGTTATTTCCTTGATCGAGTTGCAGGCAAAATGATTGAGATCGAAGATGGGGAAGCGTTCATTTATCATACGAACTATTCCGGCTATCAGAAAGAGAAGGAAGAGCGGCTGCTGCAGCAATTCGCCAGTTATCAAGAGCAGCAGAAGAAGATTAAGAAGATGCAGGATACAATTAAGCAGCTGATCGAATGGGGGAATCGTGCGAATCCGCCGAATCCAGGATTTCATCGCCGGGCAGCATCGATGCAGAAGGCGCTCGATCGTATGGAGAAGCTCAAGCGTCCGATATTGGAGCGGAAGACGATGGATTTGAAGCTGAAGCAGGAGGATCGTTCTGGCAAGCAAGTGCTCGTGCTGGACGGAGTTACGAAGGCATATGGGGAGCGCAAGCTGCTTAGCGGGGTGAGCGGGCTTCTGCTGTACGGGGAGCGTACAGCATTGCTTGGCAGCAATGGTGCTGGGAAGAGCACCTTGATGAAGATGCTGCTTGGCCAGGTTGATCCAGATGGCGGAGATCTCCGAGTCGGTTCGCGTGTGGAGGTTGGCTATTTGGCGCAGGAGGAAGCTCCGCCTTCCGAAAATAAGACGGTTCTCCGATATTTCTGTGAGGAAGTGGCCATGGAAGAAGGAGAGGCTAGGGGAGAACTGGCCAGATTCCTGTTCTATGGAGGGGATGTGTTCAAGCGAATTGCGCAGCTGTCAGGAGGAGAATGGAGCAGACTTCGATTGGCTCTGCTCATGTACCGGAAGCCGAATTTGCTCCTGCTCGATGAGCCAACCAACCATTTGGATATCGACTCCAGAGAAGCATTGGAGGAAGCGTTAGAGAATTTTCCAGGTACACTTCTCGTTATCTCGCATGATCGTTATTTCATCAATCGGGTTGTAAGCAAGCTGTGGGTGCTGGAGCAGGCAAGATTGTCTGTGCATATTGGGAACTATGATGAATGCCGAGAGAAGCTGCAGACCTGGATGGATCACTCACGACAGCTGGGGGTGGTGTCTACTGGTGCACATACGGATGTGAACACGGTAGAGAGGAAGTCGCAGCAGCAAGATTCGAAGGCAAGCGATCCTGCTAAGAGACATGCAGATGACGTGATTCCGAAGCAAGTGACGCGGAAGGGACAGACTGCACCCCAATGGGAGCGGGACATTGCGTTAGTAGAGGAGCAGTTGCGTCAACTGGACGAGGAGATGGCTGCCTTGTCCATGCAGACCGATCAGGAGGTAGATTGGACGCTGTTGATGACCAAGCAGCAAGAACTGCGGCAGCAACTGGATGAGTTGTACGCTGGGTGGTTATCTATGGAAGAATAGTGGATTTGCCTAGAAATCAACAAACAATGGAATCCGACGTTCCGCAGGGCCAATAACAATGGAATCAGCCCCACTAGGAAAGACGCTTCCCAAACCACTGGATTCGTGGGAAAGGAAGCGTCTTTTTTTCATACATGTTCCTATCGATTTAGGTCATCAAATTGCTGGGATTCTGGGACAGCCTCGTTTCATAGATATCGTTCCTTAATCCCCCCACCAGCGCTTCAAGTGCTGCCACCACGAACGTTTCTCAAGCTCTTTCGTTGGTCGCTTCTCTTCGTCTTTTCTCTGCTCTACCGGGGATTGAACGTGAAGATCGCACCAAGCGGTGGGTTCGGTTCCACTTACGAATGTCTCCAGGCGTTTATTCGGGCAGTTATCTCCTGCGAGCTTCCCAGTATCCGGATCAATATAGACGCTAACTACATTGTCCGGAACGGTAAATATTTTGGGTGGGATGTTGGACAATGCCTGTTCGGTATATTCAGCGAATATAGGCGCTGCCTTATGAGATTCCGTAACCGATATCATTCTGTCCTTGTCGTAGCCGACCCAGACGGCAGTTGAGAGTTCCGGCGTATATCCGACGATCCAAGCGTCCGTATCTGTCGTTCCTGTCTTGCCGGCGACAGGGCGTTTCATACTGGTCGCTACGCGGCTGCCTGTTCCACCGGTTTCGAATACGCTCTCCATCAGGCTGGTGAGCACATACGCATCTGCTGAATTAACCACCTGCTCCTGTTGAATCGGTGGAGCCTCGTATAGGACACTGCCGCCGCTGTCGGTGACCTTCAAGACGGAGCGGGGGATCACGCGCTTGCCTTGATTACTGAACACACCGTAAGCGGATGCCATCTCCAGTGGACTTATTGGGAATGTACCTAGCGCAAGAGAGGGGAGTGGCTTCATGTCACTGTCGATGCCAAGCCGCCGCGCAAGGGAGATCACCTGCTCAGGACCAATCTGCATAATGGTGCTTACCGCATAGATATTGTCTGACACAGCAATGGCGCGGCGCAGATCGATCTCTCCATAATATTTGCCGCCATAATTACTCGGCTTATATTGCTGTCTGCCATTGTCATACGTGAATGAAGTCGGCTGACTGACGAAGCGAGTCGCCGCTGTGATGGCTCGCTTCTCAAGTGCAGCCAGATAGACCAGCGGCTTGAAGGATGATCCAGGCTGGCGCGTATTGGCGAATACACGATTATATTGATTTAGCCGATAATTCTTGCCGCCAACCATCGCCTTCAAATAGCCGTTGCGTGGATCAATCGAGATAAGCGCAGCCTGCAAATCCCCTTCCGCAGGAATATACTTGGCGACAGCCTGCTCTGCTGCCGCCTGTGCCCGTTTATCCAGTGTTGTATATACACGCAGACCCCCAGCTTCGATTGCTTGATCGGAAATGCCGAGTGAATCGAGCTCTTGTCGGACATAATCGCGGAAATAGGGGGCGACAAGCAACTCGCTTCTCTCCTCCCTCGGTCGAATGGCCAGCGTTTCATTGTAGGCCTGCTGTGCCTGCTCTTGGGTGATGTATCCGGTCTCCACCATGCCCTGAAGCACAACCTTTTGTCTGTCCTTCGCATTTTTCATATTGAAATAGGGAGAATAATAGCTGGGGCCGCGTGGAATGCCCGCAAGAATTGCACTCTCTGCCAGCGTTAGGTCACGAGCCTTCTTGCCAAAATAGAGCTGAGCGGCAGCCTCGATACCGTATGCGCCATGGCCGTAATATACCTGATTCAAATACTGTTCCAAAATATCGTCCTTACTGTATTTCATCTCCAGTTGAAGCGCATATTGTGCTTCCTTCACCTTGCGAGTCCATGTCCGATCGTGGTTGAGATACAGGTTGCGGGCAAGCTGCTGTGTCAAGGTGCTGGCGCCTTGTTTTTTGGACATTGATTCGATATTGACGAGCATTGCGCGAGCGATTCCTTTGAAGTCGATGCCGACATGACGGTAGAATTGCCGATCCTCTGTGGCAATGGTTGCATGAATGACGTCTGGAGCGATATCGGTCAGCGTAAGCAGATGCTGCTGCTTCTGTCCGCTTGTTAATGATGTAAGTTCCGCCCCCTGGCTGTCATAAATGAAGGAGGGCTTCTGCATATCAGACACAGGCAGATCCGTCATATATAGATACCCGAGCAGGATGCCGCAAGCACCTAGAAGGAGCGCGACTGAACCACCAATGATTTTCAGCCATAGCCGCCATCCGCGCTTCCGCTTTTTCTCAGTCTTTTTGCCGCTTAACCGCTGCATGGCAGCGCCTCCTGTTCGACCGTCAATTAGGCCATTTAGTGGTTACCATTCAGTATGGAAAAAGAGGAGGAAGGTTATTCCTTTTCGCTAGAATAAATTCACAATTTACAAACTGCAAAAGGGTTGAAAACTATGAAAAACAGAATATTCTAGAGCATTTGTCGAAATTTCAAAAATCCAGTGCTAAAGCGGCTTTCAGAGATTTAATAGCTCTGAAAATTGTGCGAATATCGAACTTGACTTCGGAAAATGATTGCATTTTGGGGGGGAACCGATATAATACTTTGTGTTTGGTGCAAAATGGAGATGAAGTGTTACGAATGTTACACATAGGAACCATTACGAGCATTTCGGGAACTAAGCCAACGATACCATGATTATGAAAGAAGGTTGATGTTATGGAATTGTGGTTTACAGAGAAGCAAACGCCTACCTTTGGCATTACGGCAAAAATCCGCGAGACATTCGTGGAGGAGCAAACGCCGTTTCAGCATTTAGCGATGCTGGATACCGAAGAATTTGGACGGATGCTCGTATTGGATGGCATGGTTATGACAACGATCAAAGACGAGTTCGTATACCATGAGATGGTGGCACACCCGGCCCTTGCAACTCATCCGAATCCGAAAAAAGTACTTGTCGTCGGCGGCGGCGACGGCGGAGTTATCCGCGAAATCATGAAGCACCCTGGAGTAGAGAAGGCAGTCCTCGTTGAAATCGACGGCAAAGTCATTGAATACTCCAAGCAGTATTTGCCTGAAATTGCAGGCGAGCTGGACAACCCGCGTGTAGAAGTTATCGTGAATGATGGATACATGCATATTTTGAACAGCAAGAATGAATACGACGTCATTATGGTCGACTCCACAGAACCGGTAGGCCCTGCGGCACCGTTGTTCGAGCGCGGCTTCTACCAAGGCATCTATGATGCTTTGAAGGAAGATGGCCTGTTCGTAGCGCAGACGGATAACCCTTGGTTCAAGGCTGACTTGATCCAGCAGGTGAACCGTGACGTGAAGGAAATCTTCCCGATCGTACGCGTGTACGGTGCGAATATTCCGACCTATCCAAGCGGTCTCTGGACGTTCACAATGGGCAGCAAGCAGCACGATCCGCTGCAAGTGGACGAAGCGCAGATTCCGGAAATGGAGACGAAGTACTACTCATCTCGTCTGCACAAAGCAGCCTTCTGTCTGCCTAAATTTGTAGAGGATCTGTGCAAATAAGATAGCGTAGGAAGAAGGAGGAGCGTAGACAATGAAAATAGATCAAAAATATTCGGGTAATGTGTTCATTTGCAGCTCTGATGATTACGAAGGAGCAAAGGCCGTCATTTATGGCATGCCAATGGATTACACGGTATCCTTCCGCCCAGGATCGCGCTTCGGCCCAGGCCGTATCCGCGAAGCATCGGTAGGCTTGGAAGAGTACAGCCCGTATCTCGATAGAAGCATTGAGGAATTGAATTACTTCGATGCAGGAGACTTGCTGCTGCCATTCGGCAATGCGGCGAAGAGCCTGGACATCATCGGGGAATTCGTAGGTAAGCTGCTGGGCGATGGGAAGTTCCCAATCGGCCTTGGCGGGGAGCACCTAGTGACATGGCCTGTCCTGCAAGAGGTGTACAAGAAATACCCTAATCTCGCGATAATTCATATTGATGCGCACGCTGACTTGCGGGAGCAGTATGAGGGTGAGCCTTTGTCTCACTCCACACCAATCCGCAAGGCTGCAGAGATGATCGGCGGCAAGAATGTGTACCAGTTCGGTATTCGCTCTGGGTCGCGTGAAGAGTGGGCATACGCTCGCGAGAACATCAATTTCTTCCCGTTCGAAGTAGCGGAGCCTCTGAAGAAGGTTCTGCCTGAGCTAGCTGGTCGTCCGGTCTATGTCACGATCGATATTGATGTGCTTGATCCAAGCTGCGCACCGGGAACAGGAACGGCAGAAGCGGGTGGCATTACGTCGAAGGAATTGCTTGAAGCGGTTCATTCGATTGCTCGTTCGGAAGCCAATGTTATCGGATGTGACTTGGTGGAAGTTGCGCCAATCTACGATCCAACCGAGCAAACGCCGATAACGGCGAGCAAAATCATTCGTGAGATGCTGCTCGGGTTCGTAAAGTAATGTAGGTCTGGAAAAAGAAGCATTGTCCATGCGCACAGAATCTGCATGCAGCAGAGGAAGTGCGCTTGTTTTTGTAAAAAGGGGTTAAAGGGTGGGGCTTAGACATGCGTTACGAATCCCTTTACAATAAATCGAAAGGGAGGATGAGAATGAGTAAGATGAAGATTTTACTTATTTCTGTCGCAACCATATTCATTATTATCATCGTTGCATTAGGATTCATAGGGAATCATTTTTACAATATAGCGCTTAATCCGGAGACGGAGCGTCCGTTCCTTGACAACAATCCGGATCTTGATCGGGCGGTTCCGACGATGCAAGTAGATGGACAGGAGACGCAAGAAAATGAGGTGGCAAAAGAATGGATCGAAACGAAGTATCACGACGAGGTCACGTTAGCTTCTTTCGATGGTCTGAAGCTGCAGGGCTATGAGTATCGGCAAGAGCACCCCACGAATAGGTGGGCCATTGTCGTTCATGGCTATACGAGCTCCGGTAAGCAGATGTCGTATGCGGTCAAGAGATTTTATGATAAAGGCTATCATGTACTGCTCGTCGACTTACGAGGTCACGGAAAGAGCGAAGGATCCTATATTGGGATGGGCTGGCATGATCGACTAGACATGATGGGGTGGATTCGCCAAATCGTCGAAGCTAACCCCGAGTCTCAAATTGCCCTGTATGGGGTCTCCATGGGTGGAGCGACGGTTATGATGACCTCGGGAGAAGAACTTCCTGCGAATGTCAAGGTGATTGTCGAGGACTGTGGGTACACGTCGGCTTACGATGAATTCAGCTACCAATTGAAGCGGCTGTTTCATTTGCCTGCCTTCCCAATCATGACGGCTTCCAATGTGGTCGCTAATATAAGAGCCGGCTATGACTTGCAGGAAGCCTCTGCTTTGAAGCAAGTAGCTAAGAGCAAGACTCCTATTCTATTCATTCACGGGGATTCCGACATGTTCGTCCCTTATGAAATGGTTCATGAGCTATACGCTGCGGCAAAGGTAGAGAAGGATCTGCTGGTGATCAAGGATGCAGGACATGGAGGCGCTCATCTTGCTGGAGCGGTGTATTGGAATAAAGTATGGGAGTTCACAGATAAGTTTATGAAATCCTAATGAACGAATAAAAGACTTGCATAATGAATGAGAAGTTTCGCAAAATGAACAGAAGCCCTGCCGCCTCAAAAGGCTGCAGGGCTTTCGTGCGCATTGACTGTTAAGATAAGAGGAACTTCCAAGCTAACCAGCATATCCCCACTCCGACCCACGAGATGAAGCCGAAGATAACGACAATCTTGTTCTCACTCCAGCCGTATTTAAGCGAGTAATGATAGTGGATGGGCGCCATTCGGAACATTCTCAACTTCGTTCTGCGGTAGTACCATACTTGTAGAATAACAGACAGTTGTTCCGCGAAGTAGATGAAGAAGAGAACCGGAATCAGGATCTCGACCTTCTCGAGTACCGCAAGGAATGACAGGGAGCCGCCGATGGCGAGCGATCCGGTATCCCCCATGAATGCACGCGCAGGATAAATATTATAAATGAACAACCCAAGCAGACAGGCAATCATGATGAGTGAGAACATCTTCACTTCCATATGATCGGATATGAGGAAGAAGAAGAAATACGTCGGGATCGACACATTGATTAGCAGCCCATCCAGACCATCTGTAAAGTTAATCGCATTTGCCGAACCTACCACGAACAGCACCATAATTGGCACATACAGAAGTAGAGGGAGATCAAGCGTTAGCCCGCCCCCAAGTAAAATGGTCGTACTGACATC
This sequence comes from Paenibacillus sp. E194, assembly GCF_000935845.1. NCBI lineage: Bacteria > Bacillati > Bacillota > Bacilli > Caryophanales > Paenibacillaceae > Paenibacillus > Paenibacillus sp. E194. The sequence continues at coordinate 26,324 of NZ_JMDX01000001.1, read as the reverse complement.
AAAGTGTTGAATGAGTACGAACAGCAGTATCCCGGTAAAGGAGAATTGGAAAATAAGCTTCATTTTCCCCGAAATACCGGAAGGATCCTGAAATACGGACTTCTTCAAGTCATCCATTAAACCAACGGAGCCGAATAGCAGAAACGTCGCTGCCAGAAACATCGTCATTGGCGATGGGTGATAGGAGATAGAGGTAATTACACCGATAATCAGGATAAGGCCGGCCATCAACGGTGTGCCGCGCTTAGCTTGATGATCAGGCGGAAGCTCGGCTCGAATCGGCTGCGTCAACTTCAGTGTCCGCAATCCCCAGATGAGCAATGGGGTCAATGCGGCAACGAGCAGGAAGGATACACTCGAAATGCCTAATAAGGAAGGGTTCACAGACATTCACCTATTTGTATGTATTTTGTATAACTGAGTACAGTTTATTATAATTCACGACAATGGACAAATATTCCTTTTGCATCGACAAGCACAGCATCCGCCGCATCGCCAACTTGTGGCGACTGGCGTACGCCTTCTTGACTTGGTGGGCACGTCGGGTCACTCCTCTAATAAATGGATTGTGCGTTGTGGTTCATTCATATAAACAACTGGATTTCTCTATCAACAAGATTAGCATGAAAGAAGATGGGAGAAAAATAAAGATAAAGCATAGATCATAACGTGAAAAAGGAACTGTCTAGGACAGCCCCCGTTCTATTCCGTATCGTTAGACTGCAGAGGCCCCTGTACGTCTGCGGTGGTTGCGATGTGCGGTTCGTTTTGTGTTTCGAATCATCATATAAATGCAGAGCCCGAACAGCGGAGCGATGACCACAATGGTCGTCATGCCGACTGTAAAGAAGACAGAGTGTTCAATGCGGATGCTGTCGATAACAACCCATACGGACGAAGCTAGGTGGAGTACGAGCGTTATCAGGAGCAGCCAGTCGCTATGGTTCGTTAACCAAGTTAGAAGTACCGTCCATTCCACCATATATCGCCCCCATATTCCTCGAAATAATGACATAAGCTGAGCAATTATGCAGCAGCGGGCAATCGAGGAATCATTTACTACTATTATTATAATTGAGGGAAGATTCGAATTTCCACGTCTTTCTTGAGGTATAACCTTACAAATTCGTAAGTTATCGTATTATGCCATAGATTGTCGGTTTATTGTCCCTGCTATGCTTAGCTGCATCCCTAGGGCGCAAATAGGAAAAGGAGGTTGCAAAAGGCGGGCGTATACCGGATAATTTAGAAATCAGACTTTGGAGAATGGAGCTTTACAATGACGGAGCATCAGAGGGAAGCGGCTGATAGAATGCCGGTTCTTATCACGATTGACAGCCGACAAGATGATGAACGGGTCACGGAGCACGTACGGGGTGATTTATATCGGAAGGGTTCACATTTCTATATTCGCTATACCGAGACTCAGTCCCAGCCGGAGCGGGTGAAGCGACGAAGTGATTCTGCCGAAGATGCGAGCCGTACACAGGTTACACTGAAGGTGAGTGAGAACCAGGTGAAGCTAACGCGTAGAGGACAGGTTGAAGCAGAGCAGACATTTGCTCTTGGAGCGAGACAGAATGGTTACTATCGTTCATCTGCGATTCGCTTTCCTCTAACAACAGCGACATCGAAGCTGTCTTGGGACAAGCCTTGGCCGTTCGAAGGGCCGCTACAATTCGACGAATTGCGTATAGCGTGGTCGTATCAATTATATATAGAAGAACGCTGCACGGGGAAATTCAATATTCAATTACGTATTACACCCGCCTGAAACAGGCATGAACGATAAGATGCAGGAGGAACGAGACATATGAGCAGTGTAATGGAACGAGTAAACAATCAAGTGAAGCAAGCAATTGAGGATGCAATCGTACAGACAGGTCTTGTAGCGCGAGAGGATATTCCTGCGTTCGTTATTGAGGTGCCGAAGGATAAGACGCACGGTGATCTGGCATCCAATGTAGCGATGCAGTTGACGCGCATTGCGAAGCGCAATCCACGCCAAATTGCTGAAGCGATCATCGAGAACCTGAACAAAGAAGCTGCTTCCATTGAAAGCGCAGAGATCGCTGGACCTGGATTTATTAATTTCCGTGTGAACAAGAGCTATCTTTACGACATCTTGCACGAAGTAAATGAAAAAGGCAGCGACTACGGACGGATTGCGGCCGGCAGCGGTCAACGCGTACAGGTAGAGTTCGTATCTGCGAACCCTACAGGAAGCCTTCATCTTGGACATGCACGTGGTGCGGCTGTCGGCGATGCATTGTGCAACCTGCTTGATTACGCGGGTTATGAAGTAACGCGCGAATATTATATTAACGATGCAGGGAACCAAGTGAACAATCTTGCGAAATCGATTGAATGCCGCTATAAACAAGCATTGGGACAGGATGCAGAAATGCCGGAAGATGGATATCACGGTGTAGATATTAAGGGTTTTGCGGAAGAGCTTGTTCAAGCAGAGAGCGATCGTCTGCTGTCCTTGTCTGAGGAAGAGCGCGAGCGTTATTTCCGTACTTACGGCCTCTCGAAGGAATTGGATAAAATCAAGCGCGACTTGAATCGCTTCCGTGTTCCGTTCGACGTATGGTTCAGCGAGACATCGCTATACGAGAACAATGAAGTGACGAAGGCGCTGGATGCGCTTCGTGCAAGCGGACATGTATTCGAGCATGAAGGTGCAACATGGCTGCGCACAACGACATTCGGCGATGACAAGGATCGCGTATTGGTGAAGAATGATGGTTCTTACACGTACCTGACTCCAGATATTTCGTATCATATGGATAAATACGGCCGTGGCTTTGACAAAATGATTAACATTTGGGGTGCTGACCACCATGGATACATCCCACGTATGAAGGCGGCTATGGAAGCACTCGGTAATGATCCAGATAAGCTGGTTGTGTTGATCGCGCAAATGGTTAGCTTGTTCCAAGATGGCGAGAAAGTGAAAATGTCCAAGCGTACAGGGAAAGCCGTAACAATGGAAGATTTGATGGATGAAGTGGGCGTTGACGCAATCCGTTACTTCTTCACAATGCGTTCGATGGATTCCCACCTTGACTTTGATATGGACCTGGCGATCTCAACATCCAATGAGAACCCTGTCTATTACGTACAGTATGCGCATGCGCGTATTTGCAGCATTTACCGTCAGGCGGAAGAACAAGGGGTTACGTTGCAGCCGTTGAATGAGCTGAATTTGGCGAAGCTGACGGCTGAGCATGAATTCGACCTGCTTCGCAAGCTGGGTGAGCTTCCAGAAGAGATTGCGGTTGCTGCCCGCGACTATGCGCCACATCGTTTGATTCGTTATGTGTACGAGCTGGCATCGCTCTTCCACAGCTACTACAGAGCAGAGCGTGTCATTACAGAGGATGCAGAGCAGACACAAGCTCGTCTAGCATTGCTCGGCGCTGTTCGTACGACAATTGCGAATGTACTTCGTCTCGTTGGTGTATCTGCTCCAGAACAGATGTAAGACAGCGCCCTACGAGAGTTAAATGTTCATTGCCTAATATAGAGCGTCCTGTGAGCTGAAACTAGCTTGTAGGACGCTTTCTTGTTCCCACAATAGTTAGTTATTCGGTAAAATAGGACCAAGAACCATTGAGAGGATCGAGCTAGAGAGAAAGTAGGTGACGAGGATGCTGAATTTGCTTCCGCTGATGATCGAGCGGGTAGGCGTATTACTGATCATCGCATTTGTGCTGTCGCGTATGAAGTCATTTCGACATATTGTCCATAATGAACACGGTACAGCTGAGAAATGGCTGCTGATCGTCGTGTTCGGCGCATTCGGGGTAATCAGCAACTATACTGGTGTGCAAATTCATAATAGCTCGGTATATTCGCAAGCTTGGCATATGGATATAGAGACGGGGAGTGCCATTGCAAATACACGCATTATGGGTGTTGTCATTGGAGGACTGCTTGGCGGTCCATTTGTCGGAACAGGTGTTGGGTTAATTGCGGGCTTGCATCGCCTATCGCTTGGCGGCTATACCGCTGCCGCTTGTGGGATATCGACGATAATGGCCGGTATTATCACTGGGCTTATTGGAAAGCGCTTTCGTATGATTCAAGGCAAGCATGCTGCATGGCATGCAGCGTTGATCGGGATCGGGATGGAGTGTGCGCAGATGGGCACCATCTTGCTCGTAGCGGAACCTTGGAGCTCTGCTTGGGAACTCGTCAAGCTGATTAGTGTACCGATGGTCGCGGTCAATGGATTCGGCATTCTATTATTTATGCTGATTATTCAATCCATCTATGAGGAAGAGGAGCGCTCTCGGGCGCTGTTGACCCATAACGCTCTGCATATCGCCGATCAGACCTTGCCGTTTTTCCGTCAAGGATTGAATAGCGATTCATGCCGAGAAGCGGCGTTGATCATATGGAAAGGTACGAATGCCGACGCGATCTCCATTACAGATGAGCATCGCATTCTTGCGCACGTGGGCGCGGGGGACGACCATCATGTGCCATTGAATGGAATATCGACGCAGTTGACGAAGCAAGTGCTGGAGGAGGGCGTTGTTCATAATACATCCTCACGGGAAGAGATTCAGTGTTTCGAGCCGAGTTGTCTTCTGCAAGCTGCATACGTATTACCACTTAAGGTGCATGAGCGTACGGTGGGCACATTGAAGCTGTACTTCAAGCAGCCCTCACGGCTGGATCGAGTAGAACGAGAGCTTGCAGAGGGTCTTGGCAAGCTGTTCTCCACCCAGTTGGAATTGGCGGAAGCAGAACGGCAGAGTAGGCTGCTGAAAGATGCGGAGATCAAGGCGCTGCAAGCTCAGGTTCACCCGCACTTTCTATTCAATGCCTTCAATACCATATCCGTGCTATGCCGCACCGATTCGGAGAAGGCGCGCAAATTGCTGCAGCAGCTCAGTGTGTTTTTCCGCAGCAACCTGCAGGGCGCACGTAAGATGCTTATCCCGCTGCACAAGGAATTAGAGCATGTGGAGGCGTATTTGTCATTGGAACAGGCGAGATTCCCCGGCAAATATGTCGTAGAGACGGACATTGACGGTTCTCTTATGGACGTACTGGTACCGCCATTCACGCTTCAACCACTGGTGGAGAATGCGATTCGGCATGCCTTCTCCAAGGGATTTACTTTGTCGCAAGGAATAGTATCGATTCGCGCGCAGGTGAATGGAGCTAGCGTGACAATTACAACCAAGGATAATGGGAAGGGAATAGCGCCAGAGTCCATAGCCGCGCTTGGCAATGAGGCGGTTCCGTCTGTAGAAGGAGCGGGCACAGCGCTGTGCAATATTGTGAAGCGAATAGAAGAACTGTATGGAAGCAGGGGCTCGATCCAAATTGATAGTACACTTGGAGAAGGGACATCGGTCACGATTACGTTGCCGATTCATTATAGCGAACGGGGGGACATCAATGTTGAAAGCATTTATCGTGGATGATGAGCCGCTAGCGCGTGACGAACTCTGTTATCTGCTTCGCCGCACGAAGCGTGTTGACGTTGTAGGCGAGGCAGAATCGATGGAAGAGGCACTGAAGCGAATAGGGGCGCTGCGTCCAGACGTCGTATTTCTCGATATTCAACTTGCCGAAGCGAGTGGGCTGGAGGCAGCAGAACGGTTAGGCACGTTTGATGAGCCTCCTGCGATTGTATTCGCAACGGCGTATGATGAGTATGCGCTGCGTGCTTTCGAGTTGAACGCTGCTGACTATATATTAAAGCCGTTCGATGAGCAGCGCATTCAGCTAACCATTGAGAAGCTGGAGAAGCAGGGCTCGCGTTCAGTTACATTGATGCAGAATGAGGTAATATCACATTCACGGCCTACCCCGACAGAACGGGTAGAGCGGCTTGCCATTACGACGGTGGATGAGCGCATTGTTGTTCTACATGTGGATCGCATCGTGTACATCGGGTTTGAAGAGGGAAAGACAGTTGTCGCAACGACAGAACAGCGCTATCGTGTAGGAGAACCACTTAGTGTACTGGAGCGGAAGCTGAATCACCCATCCATTATTCGTGTGCATCGGGCCTATTTGGTGAATGTGGATCGCATTGTAGAGATTGAGCCATGGTTCCACTCCACATGCCAACTGAAGATGCAGGACGGATCCAGCTTACCCGTGAGTCGTACCTATATGAAGGAACTTAAGCAGCTTCTAGGATTTTAAAATAATGGCGTTCACCAATCCTCCAATCGATTTTGGTATGAGATGGAGAAGAGATGAATAAGGATAGAAGAGAGGATTGAAACCGCTTGCATTTCAATCCTTTTTTTGTGCACTTCATCATGGACATGCGGCATTCTGCTTTGAAAACAGGGTAATGCTGTTTTCATAAGGTAAGATAACAGCAATAGCTCGAAAGGAGTGGACGATCATGAATGCGGTTTCAATAGTGATTGGTTCGATTTGCATCTTGATGATCACCTATCGTCTCTACGGAACATTTATGGCAAACAAAGTGTTAAAACTAGACGATTCCAAGCCTACTCCGGCGCACGAATTAAATGACGGCAAGGATTATGTGCCGACGAATAAATGGGTGACCTTTGGTCATCACTTCGCAGCCATTGCTGCGGCGGGCCCGTTAGTTGGCCCGATATTAGCTGCCCAGTTCGGTTATCTGCCAGGGCTGCTCTGGTTGTTGATCGGTGCCGTTATCGGCGGTGCTGTCCATGACGCGGTTGTATTGTTCGCTTCCATGCGCAAGCAAGGCAAGTCGCTCTCTGAGGTAGCGAAGGATGAGCTCGGGCCAGTGGCAGGCTTCTGTACGGGACTAGCGATGTTGTTCATTATTACGATTACGATGGCGGGTCTGTCGATGGTTGTGCTCCATGCGCTTGAACACAATCCATGGGGAACCTTCTCGGTAGGCATCACGATCCCGATTGCCATGATGGTTGGGATTTGGTACAAGAAGACAGGCAATCTGAAGCTTGCCTCTACCGTTGGTTTTGCACTTTTGATGGTCGGTGTATTTATGGGTCCCTACATTCAGGGTACCGCGCTTGGCGAATGGTTGACCTTTGATATGAAGACGCTGGCAATTATTTTGCCGATATATGCATTCTTTGCTGCAGCACTGCCTGTATGGCTGCTCCTTGCACCGCGCGACTACTTGAGCAGCTTTATGAAGATCGGAGTATTCATTGCTCTTATCGTTGGTGTGTTCATTATCAATCCTGATATTCCATTCCCTGCCGTAACTGAATTCATCAACGGCGGAGGCCCAATACTGGCAGGCCCGGTATGGCCGTTCATCTCGATCACGATAGCTTGTGGAGCAATCTCTGGCTTCCACGCCTTCGTAGGATCGGGTACGACACCGAAAATGCTGGATCGCTGGAGCGATATTAAAGTCGTTGGCTTCGGCGCGATGCTGGTCGAATGCGTTGTAGGGATTATGGCACTTATAGCGGCAACTGCCTTGCAGCCTGCTGATTACTTCGCAATTAACTCAACGCCAGAAGCGTTTAAGACGCTGGGCATGAATGTGGTTCATTTGCCGGATCTCGCGCGCGAGATCGGTTTGAACTTGGAAGGCCGCACGGGTGGAGCTGTAACACTGGCAGTTGGCATGACGTACATTTTCACGAAGTTCCCATGGTTCGAATCGCTTTCGTCGTACTTCTTCCAATTTGTTATCATGTTCGAGGCGGTATTCGTTCTGACCGCAATTGATGCGGGAACACGTGTGGCGCGCTACATTATCCAAGACTTCTTCGGAGAAGTATACAAGCCATTGAAACGAGTAGATTGGGTACCTGGCTCCATCTTTGCTAGTGCGCTAGCTTGCTTCTTATGGGGATACCTGCTCTTCTCTGGCGATATTGGATCGGTATGGGCGCTGTTCGGGGTATCGAACCAGATGATGGCTTCCATCGGTCTTATCATCGGTGCTACAGTTATTATGAAGATTGCGGATAAGCGCTGGTATGCACTTACTTGTCTTGTGCCGCTCGCTTACTTGTTCGTAACCGTTAACTATGCGGGAATATGGATGATATCCAATGTGTACTTGAATCCAACTAATAAGGGCTACAGCATCCTGAATGCATCGTTGTCAATGATTATGATGGTGCTCGGAGTGATCATCCTCATCTCTGCAATCAAGAAGTGGACAGAGTTGTGGAACACGCCACGAACGAAGCTGGAGCCGGTAACGGCCTCCTAGACCATAGCACAACTACATGGATGATTTTCAAGGACAGTCGACTTGCTCGGCTGTCCTTGTTTCGCTTCCATTCATTTTTACGTTTGTTCCCGTTCGGATCTCGTTAGCGTTCTGCTTCCTTAAGTAGGCGCATGACATCGATTTCTCCTAAACTGCGAGAGGTAGTATTCCGGCTTCGCATTGGACTTGCCGATCGTCGCAGCAGGGCTTTGATTTCACCAGGCTTGAGATCAGGCTTCATGGCAAGCAGCAGAGCGATAGCGCCACTAACATGTGAGGTGGCCATTGAGGTGCCGCTCATTTCATGGTATTTGCCCTTGATCCAAGCAGATACAATTTTATCGCCAGGTGCATAAATGTCGACGTAACGGCCTCGGTTGCTGAAGGGGGCAATTTTCCGGATTCGATCAGTAGCTCCAACCGAGATCGTCTGCAAGTAACGGGCGGGGTAATCAATAGACTTTCGTTTCGCATCATTGCCAGAGGAGGCGACAACGGTTACGCCAGCATTATAAGCGTTTGTGACAGCAGTGAGCAGCGACTTGCTGCGGGTCTTCATGCCGAAGCTCATATTAATGATATTCATACCATGGCGAACACACCAATCAATGCCTTGGATAATATCAGATACGAAGGCGGCTCCATTTTCATCGAATGCTTTAACGGGATGAATAATGGCGCGGGGAGCCACTCCGATAATGCCGTACATTTGATTGGCAGCGGCGATCGTGCCAGCGATATGGGTGCCGTGGCCATTGTCGTCATGCGGGGGCAAGCCACGCTGGATCAGATTAATTCCGCGGGTGAGCGAGTGCCGAAGGTCTGGATGGTGAAAATCAGCCCCGGTATCAATGACACCAATATGAACACGATGACCAGTGGTCGTGCTCCAAGCTTGGGGAGCTTTGATGTGTCGAACACCCCAAGGAATGCCGCGCTCCCAATTGACAGGACGCTGGGAGACGGCGTGCATCGAGAGATGAATATCTTCTTCAACGATAACATCATAAGCGGCCGATAGTAGGGTGGAATCGAAGTCAGTTCTAGCCGGATAGACCCAGCCATCAATGAGTGGAACCATGCGAATGTCAGCAAGCTCTGATCTGCTTGCTTCGAGTTCGATGAGCACCTCGGAACATTGTTCATACTGTTCATGGGTGCGGAAGCGGATGAGCAGTTGTCGTTCGCAGGGCTTAGTGGTACTGAGCCCTTGAATAAGTAACTGGAGTAAGCCCGTAATATCCAATGTCGAGTCCCTCCCGACAGTTCCTTTGTAACGGTTGTTCAAAAAGCGTACATATGATAATCAAGTGAACCCGAATATGGATCGGTTGAAGCGTCTTTTTGAACAGACAATTTTACATATCGTATGCACCAGACCCCAGCGTGGACTGGGGTAGATGCCTTTTTTGCGAAAGATAGGCCTTCCACCGTGTCAAAAGACATCCACGGACATAGTATGAAGAAGAGCCGACGAAGGGCTTAGCACACCCGATACGGGGCGTGAGCCTTCATCGGGTGCGGATACAGTCGAACGCGAAGGGATTCCCTTCGCGTTTCTATTTTTTGTCCGACTTGTGGCATTTCCTCATCTATAGGAAGAAAACTTGCATTTTCACTTCAGATCGGTTTTACTTATGTGTGAACATGGATAAGTGAATGCAATTTGAACTTTTTAGAGAGAGAGGATGTGTCCGAATGAGCACACCGCTGGATTTGAAATTAGACCCTGAAAAAGTGCAAGAAATACCGATGGTGGATCTTGCCTTCATGGTACTGAAAGCTGCCAACACGCCTTTCTATTACCGCGATCTCATGAATGAAGTCGCTAAGCTGCGGGGTCTGAACGAAGAGCAAATTAACGATGTCATTGCGCAGTTATATACGGAAATTAACATTGACGGTCGTTTTGCTTGTGTTGGAGGCCAGAACCTGTGGGGATTGAAGCGCTGGTACCCGGTTGACCGTTCTGAAGAAGCGATAACCGGTGGCACACCGCGTCCACGTATCATTAATGATGACGATGATGACGACTATGCAGATGACGACAACTACAACAATGATGAAGAAGAAGACTTCGACTTCGTCGATGAAGATGGTGAAGAGGAAGAGGAGATCTTCGAGGATGAAGATTCTGATGTAGAAGATGATGTTGACATCGAAGAGGAAATCGATGAAGAAGATGCGGATCTGAACGAAGAAGAAAACGATGACTTCGAAGAAGAGGATGACCGGGAAGAGGATGTGTAAGATCCTCTTCAGGATTTGATTTCGCATTTTAGAATGCCGCTTGCTTATTTTTCCTGTGTATCCTAGCTGATCTGGGGTGTGTTCAGGAGGGATACGTAAGCGGCATTTTCCATATAAACTGCCCCTGCGAAAAATCAGCTCGATCTCCCTTGACACGGGAATGCCTACAGAGTAAACTAGCATATGGGCTTTGCATTTGCACGTAATTAAATAGAGTCATTTTCACATATGAAGAAAGTGCCCCGTGACACTACGGGAGTCACTTTTTTGTTTTTTTAGGATACGAATTGCGGCTTTTTGGCTTTGTTGCCGATTGCAATTGGTACAATTTGATTCGTATAAAATAGCTCCCGTCCACTACGGAACACCATTTCCGGACATTTTAGACAGGAGCTTTTTTAATGACATTTTGCATCAATGAATATCGCACAAATGGGTTACGATAACATCATGAGATTATGGAACTCGCGTGTATCGAACCTGTTCTACAGACAAAGCCTCCCGAGAACATGTCTTGAATGCACTTGATCATAGGAGGGTTTCACCAGTGGCAAAGTATATTTTTGTAACGGGCGGCGTCGTTTCTTCTCTTGGTAAAGGGATTACGGCTGCATCCCTGGGCAGATTGCTGAAAAATCGGGGGCTCAAAGTAACGATCCAAAAATTTGATCCTTACATTAACGTTGACCCGGGCACAATGAGCCCTTATCAGCATGGCGAAGTATTCGTAACAGATGACGGAGCTGAGACAGACCTTGACTTGGGTCACTACGAGCGCTTCATCGACATCAACCTGTCGAAGAACAGCAACGTGACAACAGGTAAAGTGTATTCTACAGTTATTTCAAAGGAACGCCGCGGTGAATACCTTGGCGGAACTGTACAAGTTATTCCGCATATTACAAATGAAATCAAAGAACGCGTATTCCGTGCAGGTAAGGAATCCGGCTCTGATGTAGTCATTACCGAAATCGGCGGTACAGTCGGCGATATCGAGAGCTTGCCGTTCTTGGAAGCAATTCGTCAAATAAAGAGTGATGTAGGTCGTGACAACGTGATGTATATTCACGTTACCTTGATCCCTTACATCAAGGCTGCGGGCGAAGTGAAAACGAAGCCGACACAGCACAGTGTCAAAGAATTGCGCAGCATCGGTATTCAACCGAATATGCTCGTATGCCGTACAGAGCATGAACTTGCAGAGGATATGAAGCGCAAGATTTCCTTGTTCTGCGACATTGAAGCGAATGCGGTTGTAGAATGCCGTGACGCTTCCACGTTGTATGAAGTACCATTGATGCTTCATGAGCAAGGAATGGATGATTATGTTGTAAATCATTTGAAGCTTCAAACACCAGAACCAGACATGGTGGAATGGACGAAGCTTGTTGACCGTGTGAAGCAGCTTCAAGGACAAGTTGAGATTGCAATCGTTGGTAAGTATGTTGCTCTTCATGATGCATACTTGTCTATCGTAGAAGCATTGGCTCACGCAGGTATTGATGCAAATACAGAAGTCAATATCCGTTGGGTGAATGCAGAAGAGATTACAGAAGAGAACGTAGACGCAGAGTTGTCTGGTGTACACGGTATCTTGGTACCAGGTGGGTTCGGCGATCGTGGTATCGAAGGTAAAGTAACAGCGATCCGCTATGCGCGTGAACAACAAATTCCGTTCTTCGGTATTTGCCTTGGTATGCAAGTTGCGGTTATTGAATATGCACGCTCTATCGCAGCATTGAATGGCGCGAACAGCTCCGAAATCAACCCAGCGACAGAATATCCGGTTATCGATCTGCTTCCAGAGCAGAAGGATATTGAAGATTTGGGCGGTACAATGCGTCTTGGTCTGTACCCTTGCAAGTTGCAAGAGGGATCACTCGCTATGTCTTGCTACAATGATGAGCTGGTGTACGAGCGTCACCGCCATCGCTATGAATTCAACAATGAATATCGTGAAGTGATTGAAAGTGCTGGATTGAAGATTAGCGGTACGTCCCCAGACGGCCGACTGGTGGAAATTGTCGAGCTTCCAAGCCATCCATGGTTCTTGGCTGTTCAGTTCCATCCAGAGTTTATCTCTCGTCCGAACCGTCCGCAACCATTGTTCCGCGAATTCGTCAAAGCGGCAATGAAGCACCGTGGATAATAACGTATAAAATATATGAAGCGAAAGCTTTCCTAATTGGAGAGCCTTCGCTTTTTTTGCTTTTATGTGGGAGTTGTGATGTTTTTCCTAAAAGAAGAAGGATTTTATTGTAAAGAAGCGAATATGTACAGTACATGTGGAGTGGTAAAATAAGCATGCAGTGTGAGAGATTAACTCATTCGAACTAGAGGATGCTGCACACTCGCTCGTGAGACGCGGTGGGAGGGGTACCAGTTGAGTAATAAGAAAGTATTGATTGTCGATGATCAGAATGGTATTCGGGTTCTTCTCATGGAAGTGTTCAGTAGCGAAGGATATACGACCTATCAAGCTTCCAATGGCAAGATGGCGCTTGAGATCGTAAGAGAGGAGTCACCGGATATTGTCCTGTTGGACATGAAGATACCGGGCATGGATGGGTTGGAAATTTTGAAGCAGATCAAGTTGATGAAGCCGCATATGAATGTGATTATGATGACCGCTTATGGCGAGTTGGATATGATTAAGGAAGCTACGGACCTCGGAGCATTGATGCACTTTACGAAGCCTTTCGACATCGATGAGATGAGGGTTGCGGTCAATATGACATTAGAGCAGGGACAGCCGAATAATCAGATGACTATGCCTTCTTAGAAGTGGCGTACGAACGATAAACAAGAAACATGCCGGGGGATGCCCTGGCCTTCTTCAATGTTATCCGAGCAAGGTCGGAGGATGACCTTCAATTATTGCTACGTGGTACGAAGAACGAAGAATTGGACATGCCTCTAGTGGAGGGCGCTCAGTAGAGACCCCATTAGGGGCTTTCCTCGTTTCTCGTGTTATCTAATCCTGCCTATACTTGCTAAGCAAAATAACATCAGTAAGACAATAATGGATCATACAGGGGTGTTAATGATGATACGTATAGCAGTTTGTAGTTATTGGCATGTTCATGCAGAAGAGTATACAGATTTCATCCTTCATCATCCAAATACAGAGCTAGTTGGAATATGGGATGAGGATGACAAGCGCGGTGAGCGTTATGCAGGCCGTTATCATGTGCCTTATTATCCGAACTTGGATGACATGCTGAGAGAGGATATTGATGCGATTGTCGTAGTAGCGCCGACTTCCCTTCACAGGGAAATTATGGTGAAGGCAGCAGAGGCTGGCAAGCACATCTTCACTGAGAAAGTATTAGCGCTTACGTCAGCTGAAGCGGATCGCATCGTGAATGCTGTGGAAGCCAATGGTGTTGTGTTGAATGTTGCTCTTCGGAAGCTGTATGAGCGCGATATTGTTACGCTGCGTCGGATAGTAGAAGAGGGTGCTATAGGCGATGTATCGCTTGTCCGTGTGCGTATGGCGCATAATGGAGCACTGGCAGGATGGCTGCCAGAGCATTTCTACAACCGGGCGGAATGCGGCGGTGGGGCAATGATTGATCTTGGTTGTCATCCGATGTACATTACCCGTGCACTGTTGGGAATGCCTGAGGCCGTAACTGCGTCGTATGGCTACGTTACGGGTAAAGAAGTAGAGGACAACGCAGTTGCGCTGCTCCAATATACTGGAGGTGCCATTGGAATTGCTGAAACAGGGTTTGTTACCGGTCAATCCCCGTTCATGATTGAGATTCATGGTGCAAGAGGAAGCGTTATGTACGGCATGCCGGATGAGCAAATCCGCATTCGACTGAATGAGGGGGATGGGGAGTGGAACATCGTTCCATTTGATGAACCGATCCCGAATATGTTTGAGCAATGGGTCGGTCATGTGCAGCGCAGAGAAGTGGGCACGGACAACGTAAAAATGGCGCTGGACCTGACAAAATTGATGGAAGCGGCCAATGAGGCAGCGGTTTCGGGGAAAGCGGTTGCCGTAAACGTAATGTAGCTGTTTTGTCAAGAGGTTGTTTACTTTTTCACGCCCAATTGTGATATAATAACACCGTATAAGATGTCGGCTATAATCTAGATAGACAGACGACGAACAACTTCCTAGGAGGATGGAGACCATGCCATTAGTTTCGATGAACGAGTTCTTGCCTAAAGCAAAAGAAAACAAATTTGCAGTAGGTCAGTTCAACATCAATAACTTGGAATTCACACAAGCAATTACAGAAGCGGCGATGGAAGAAAACGCGCCAATTATCTTTGGTGTATCCGAAGGCGCTTTGCGTTACATGGGAATGGAGTACACAGTAGCAATGGCTGAGGCAGCTGCTAAGAAATCCGGCTTGCCAATCGCTTTGCACCTTGACCATGGTAGCACATTTGAAGTAGCTATGGCTTGTATTCGTGCCGGATTCTCTTCCGTTATGTTCGATGGTTCCCACCATGCATACGAAGACAACATCCGTTTGACTAAAGAAGTCGTTAAAGCAGCTCACGCTATGGGCGTATCCGTTGAAGGTGAATTGGGTACAATCGGCGGTGTTGAAGATGATCTTCACGTAGATGAAGATGCAGCTCAATTGGCTAACCCAGAAGAAGCAATCCGCTTCTACGAAGAAACTGGCGTAGATGCACTTGCAATCGCTGTTGGTACTGCTCACGGCATGTACAAAGGCGAGCCTAAACTTCACTACGATATCATTGAAGCAGTAGCTTCCAAGATCCCAGTTCCAGTCGTATTGCACGGCGGTTCCGGTGTACCTGACGAATCCATCCGCAAGGCGATTGCAGCAGGTGCAGGTAAAATCAACGTGAACACAGAAAACCAAGTTGCTTGCACAGCAGCTATCCGCGAAGCATTGGCTAAAGATGCGAACGTTATCGACCCTCGCAAATACTTGACGCCAGCACGCAATGCAATGGTTGAAGTTGTTCGCAATAAAATCCGCTTGTTCGGATCCAGCAACCAAGCATAATCGATACTCATATTTATGTTTACGAATGCGGGAAAAGCACCGGTTCGCCGGTGTTCTTCCCTTTTTTGCGATTATTTAACCTTGTGATGAATGAACATGAATCCAATAAAGCATATGGGCGAGCCGAACCTGTGACAGGTACGGCGTGGGGGGAACTTAGCTTGTGATGGAAAAGTTAATGATTTGCGGTGGGCGGCCGCTGCGTGGTACTGTGCAGATCAGCGGTGCGAAGAACAGTGCAGTCGCACTCATTCCTGCGGCGATTTTAGCAGAGAGTGAAGTAGTGCTCGATAACTTGCCGGCATTAAGTGATGTTGCAACCTATACGGAGATTATTACCGAACTCGGTGGAGAGGCAAGCTGGGAAGGTTCTACCTTGCGAATTGATCCATCTAGCATGATTTCGATGCCGATGTATAACGGACCTGTGAAGAAATTGCGGGCCTCCTATTATTTAATGGGTGCCTTGCTTGGCCGCTTTGGCGAAGCGACAATAGGCATGCCAGGAGGGTGCAACTTTGAACCCCGTCCGATAGATCAGCATATTAAAGGATTCGAAGCATTGGGTGCTACGGTAACCAATGAACATGGAGCGATCCATATTTCGGCGCGTGAATTGCGCGGCGCAAAAATCTACCTCGATGTGGTTAGTGTAGGAGCAACCATTAATATTATGCTTGCGGCTTCCCGAGCCAAAGGCATCACTATTATCGAAAACGCGGCCAAAGAGCCTGAAATTATAGATGTGGCGACCCTGCTCAGTGCAATGGGTGCCAAAATCAAGGGTGCTGGTACAGAATCGATTCGTATTGAAGGTGTAGAAGGGCTGCATGGCTGCCGTCATTCTATCATTCCGGATCGCATTCAAGCAGGAACCTATATGATCGCTGCTGCTGCAACGCGCGGCGATATTCTCATCGACAATATTATCCCTAAGCACTTGGAAGCACTTACGGCGAAGCTGGAGGAAATGGGTGTGCAAGTCGTAGAAGGGGACGAATCCCTTCGCGTGCTTGGCCAGCCTGACTACGAGTCTATCGATGTAAAGGCGCTTGTATATCCAGGATTCGCAACCGATCTTCAATCACCGATGATAAGCTTGCTCACGCAAGCAACTGGTGTAAGTATGCTGTCCGATCTCGTATATAGCAATCGATTTAAGAATGTACCTGAGCTGCTTCGCATGGGAGCCAAAATCCGTGTAGAAGGTCGCTCTGCTGTCATTGAAGGAACCAAGTTGCATGCCGCGAAAGTGAAAGCAGCGGATTTGCGTGCGGGAGCATCGCTTGTCATTGCAGGACTAACAGTAGCGGATGGCATTACTGAAATCTCCGGCGTAGAGTATATTGACCGTGGCTATGACAACCTAGTCACAAATTTGCGAAATTTAGGCGCTGATGTATGGCGTCAGACGGAATAATTCGACGGTAATAGGGTAAAAATAGGATAATGATCATTTCGCGATCGTCAGTTAAGGTGTGGCGATGCGCCTCATGATGCGCCCTGCTCATGTGGCTGTGCGGAATTTCATCTAGTATTCGTCGTTTGTGTATTGGACTGTGTCCGAAAGAGAGTGGAAGTGGAGCATTCTCTTTCGGATACAGAAGAAAATGCAACTTTTTGGCAGGATTGAACGTACGAAGAGTATTTCCCTTTCTATTCCTTGGAGAGGCTGCAGCGTTTAGCACCATCACTTCCATAAGTGCTTCGCTTCAACGGCTATCTTTTACCCAGACCGAATGGTTCCCATCTGTTATCTGTCCACCATCTCATTGTATCAACCAGCCTTCATATCTCATGACACGCCGCTGCGTTTATACGTAACGATTTCACAATGGACTTATCCTTCTGACATCATTTGTATTTATCAACAGAATAGGAGTTGTATTCATGGATTTACAAATTTCCGATTTGGAAACGAAGAAGCTGACCGAGCTATATAAACTAGCAAAACAATTTCAGATTCCTGGCTATGGTCAAATGAAGAAAAAAGAATTAATATTTGCTATCTTGCGCGCGCAGGCGGAACAAGGCGGCTTCATGTTTATGGAGGGGGTATTGGACATCCTTCCAGAGGGGTTCGGCTTCTTGCGTCCTATTAACTATTTGCCTAGCTCGGAAGATATTTATATCTCTCAATCTCAGATTCGCAGATTTGATTTGCGTACTGGTGATCTCGTATCGGGAAAATGCCGTCCGCCAAAAGAGAACGAACGCTATTTCGGATTACTTCAGATTAACGCCGTCAATGGTGAGAATCCGGATGAAGCTGCTCAACGCTTGCACTTCCCGGCACTGACGCCGCTATATCCAGAGAAGAAACTTGTGCTCGAGATGGCTTCCAACAAGGTGTCCACACGCATTATGGACATGCTCGCACCTGTTGGTCTTGGACAACGCGGACTTATCGTCGCTCCTCCTAAGGCAGGTAAGACATTGCTTCTGAAGGAGATTGCAAATAGCATCTCGACCAACCATCCTGAGATTGAGCTATTCGTTCTGCTTATTGATGAGCGTCCGGAAGAAGTAACGGACATGCAGCGTTCTGTAAAAGGTGAGGTTGTAGCATCCACATTTGATGAAGTGCCTGAGAACCACATCAAGGTAACAGAACTTGTTCTGGAGCGTGCACTGCGTCTCGTGGAACATAAGAAGGACGTTGTAATCCTGCTTGACAGCATTACGCGCTTGGCTCGGGCATACAACCTCGTGGTTCCGCCGTCTGGCCGTACGTTGTCTGGTGGTATTGATCCAGCTGCCTTCCATCGTCCAAAGCGCTTCTTCGGTTCTGCCCGCAACATTGAAGAGGGTGGAAGCTTGACGATCTTGGCAACGGCACTCGTTGAGACAGGATCACGTATGGATGACATCATTTATGAAGAATTTAAAGGTACGGGTAATATGGAGCTTCATCTGGATCGTAAGCTGGCTGAACGCCGTATCTTCCCGGCTATCGATATTCGTCGCTCGGGTACACGTCGCGAGGAAATGCTGTTGTCGAAGGAAGAGCTTGATAAGCTGTGGGCAATTCGCAAAAACATGAACGAGTCTCCGGAATTCGTGGATCAATTCTTGAAGAAGATGCGTGATTCGAAGACGAACGAAGAGTTCCTTGCAGCACTTGATACGAGCGGAACACCAACCCCGCCACCGCGCAGAACACGCAGCAGCTCTGTGAGCTCCTAAGCTCCTGTTCTCTGTTGTGGCGGACAAGAATATGGTTATAACATGAGATTGCGAACTAGATGCAAACATGCTATAATCCATTCATGTGTTTTTATATACTCTGGGCACGCAAAGGGCTCAGGGCGGAAAGAGGTGAATTCGAGTGAAAGAAGCAATTCAACCGAAATACCACATTACGACTGTAACTTGCGCTTGCGGCAACTCTTTCGAAACAGGTTCCGTTAAAGAGAACTTGAAGGTAGAGGTTTGCTCCGCTTGCCATCCATTCTTCACAGGTAAGCAGAAGTTCTTGGATGCTGGTGGTCGTGTGGATCGATTCAAAAAGAAATACGGTATCTAATACGTCTGTTTACGATATGGACTCCCTTGCTGGCAACAGCCAAGGGAGTTCATTTTTTTTTGTATATTTTTATCCTTCCTGTTTTGATGTTTGCTGTCCGAAACTCGAGTTCGCACAAAATGTCAAAACAATGGGGAGGAAATACGGTACGGTAGAATGGAACTGGGATTTCCGAGGCATGTGCTGGCATTGCCTCAAGATGACTTGGGGAGGGTTGGCTATGTGGCTGGAGCACGATAAATGGATCAAAGAAGCAATAGCCTACATAGAACTGCATATTACAGAGGACGTGGATGCAGCAGACATAGCTGAACATTGCACGGTCTCCCGTTTTCACTTTAATCGTGTGTTTCAGCGTCATGTGGGGGTCAGTGTGGCGACATTGTTACGGGAGCGCAGATTGGCAAGGGCTGCGGTGGAGCTGTTGTCTACGGACAAGCGCATACTGGACATCGCATTAGAGTATCAATTTTCTGGGCAAGACAGCTTCACTCGTGCTTTTAAGCAGCGGTATGGCATGACACCGCATGTATACCGCCAAGGTTTCCGATGCTTTTACACGCCAGAGGGGGATCATCGAATGGATGAGAACAATCAATCTGAGAATACCGGATATGGGGTGATGCAGTCTGCTCCACAGGGATGGATCATAACAGGTGTGTATCCGCACCAATATAGCGTTACTCTTGATCACGTTCATGTATATCGTGGGAGGTCGTCAGGCACGATTCAAGGCAAAGTGGATGCAGATCCACGGGGATTTGGCACGTTGATGCAAATGTTCAAGGCAGAGAATTATGTGGGACAGCGCCTTCGTTTATCAGCGTTCCTGAAAACGGACGACGTGCAGGGATGGGCAGGCATGTGGATGCGGATTGACGGGAAGGATGAAGTGCCTATTAACTTCGACAACATGGACAATCGTCCGATTAGCGGCACGACCGAATGGAGGCCCTATGAAGTTGTTCTTGATATTGCACCTTATGCGGAGGCGATTGCATTTGGCGTGCTATTAAGCGGTCCGGGTCAAGTCTGGGTGGATGGTATTCGCTTGGATATTGTTGACGAATCTGTACCTACAACGGGTGGGGCAGCGGTAAATGAAACAATGCCCAAAGAACCGGTGAATTTGGACTTTGAATTGGGACCACAATAAAAGGAGCGGAGCGTAAGCGGCATGATCGAAAGGTTGTTTGAGCTTAGTTTGGGATTTATTTGGCACATCATCAAGGGTGAGTTGCCCTTGTCCATCATCGGAAGCACGCTTTTATTGGGGGTTCTATTTGTCGCGGCAGGAGAGTGGAGTGAATGGCGCAAGCATGCTCGTTCAGAACAATTTGGGCGTCGTTTGCAGAGAGGCTTGGGGACGTTGTTCAAAGACGTATTCATTGTGATGATTGCTACTTTCTTCGTTGTTGGGGTTGAATACGGTATTTTTCGCTTGGCTGCAAGGGCCCTTCCTGCTTGGGGTTGGCCGGTTCTACCGGATGGCAATGTTGTACTGGCATGGCTCAGTCTCATTGTCACAAGCATGGCATTAGTAGGGGTTATCATTTTAGAGCTCATCTGGGCAGCTAAGACTGTGTCCTTTGGTTCATTCTGGGTCATTTATGTACTGGTATGTGTGGTCTTGTCAGCTTGTACACTGCAATGGCTGTATCCGGTATCAGGTGCTACGCCGTGGATTTATTTAGGGTCTGGACTTATGAGTTCATTGCTTTGTGTGCTGCTGAGGTATTTGCAACAGATGGAGGAAGACGCGGATGACAGTAAGGAAGAAGCAGATTCCATATCTGTTAACTAATGACGTTGGTTGCACTTTTGCTGCAAATCGTCTATACTAAGTTATGCCGTGCTAGACGGGGAGGTAGCGGTGCCCTGTAACTCGCAATCCGCTGTAGCGAGGTTGAATTCCTGTTAGAGGTTTTGTCGATGTGGGGTTTGGCGTTTACACTCGGTGTTGACGGCTGGGTCCTTCGCAATGGGTGCCTATGAACTTGGTCAGGTCCGGAAGGAAGCAGCCATAAGTAGGAGAGCTCATGTGCCGGAGGGAAGCCTGGCCTGAGTCGTAGTGTAGAAGTGCCGCTCGGATCGCAATTATCAATAACAGGTGCACGGTTCATATAGTGCATACGAGGACACCGGGATAACCGGTGTTTTTTGTTTCAACTAATATGAATACATGTTCATATTATATATACAGCAGGAAAAAGATTGCCTGATGGCGAAGTTTAGAGTGAACAGCAAGTGAGCGGATATCTCATTTTCGTTTCTGCAAAAAGAGGTGAGTGTATGATCGATTCAAGCATGCCGTTACACGGCGCTCTGTCGCAGAATTCTATGTCTGATTCCTGCAATGAAGGAGCAAGTGTGCAGGCGGCGGATACGGAACTAACGCTGCTGCAGCAATTTGCCGGTGCTTTTATTCAGGATGTGAATTTAGGGATTATGCTGCTGAATAATCAGTTCACATTGGTAGACATCAGTGATATGGCGTGCAGAGTGATGGGATGGGAGAGAGAGAATTCGCTCGGGAGACGGGTCAATGAGCTGTTTGGCGACATGCCTACAGAGCATCATCTCGTACAACGTTCTCTGCTTGAAGGTGTGAGTGTGCGGAATCATGCTGTCTCTTGGTGCAATGGTGTGGAGCGATATGAGCTTCTTATGGATTCGAATGTTATGCGTGATGAACAGCAGCAGATCGTAGGTGCTTATGTGCTATTCAAGGATGTGTCCAATTTGCGCTCGTTGGAGGAGCAGGTACAGCGAAGCGACCGTCTGGCGATGATTGGACAGATTGCCGCAGGAACAGCTCATGAAATTCGTAATCCCTTGACCTCTATTAAGGGGTTTCTGCAAATGTTCAAGAAGACGCTGCGTGACAAGGGAATGGCGAAGGAAGTCCATTACACCGAAATCATGCTGACCGAAATCAACCGAATCAATGAGTTGGTTGGGGAGTTTCTACTCTTAAGCAAGCCGAAGCATGTCACGATTGAACGTGTGAATGTATATCAGGTGATGAATGATATTTTGCCGATTATTCGGAGTGAAGCAGTGCTGCACGGCGTACATGTTCGATACGAGGCGGGAGAGACTGTGCCGAATGTGGTTGCGGATCGCGAGCTGCTGAAGCAAGTGTTCATCAACATTGCCAAAAATGGTATTGAGGCGATGGTGGAGGGTGGTACACTTACGGTAAGTGTGAAGCGGGATAGTGCGGAGCAGCGTGTATTGATTGATATCCATGATACGGGGCCGGGAATTCCTGCGTTCCTCGTTGATAAGATATTCGATCCCTTCTTCACGACGAAGCAGAATGGGACAGGACTTGGGTTATCGGTATGCCAACGGATTATACATGACTTGGGCGGTACGATACGCGTTTCATCCAAGGGATTTGGCACGACATTCACGCTCGCTGTCCCTTATCAAGGCTCATAGCAGCAGTGATGGATGCCCTTCTTTTCCAAAGAGAGGGAATGGCTGTTTTTTTAGAGGTTATGATATAGTATAATAAGTAAAAACGTTTTCGAGGTTGCATCATGGCTCATATCGCATTGTATCGCGCATGGAGACCACAGTCATTTCAAGACATGGTCGGACAACAGCATATTATTCAGACGCTGCAAAATTCGCTGCGGGAGCAGCGTTTTTCGCATGCATATTTGTTCAGCGGTCCGAGAGGAACCGGGAAGACAAGTGCGGCGAAAATACTGGCGAAGGCTGTCAACTGCGAACAAGGGCCAGGTCCGGAACCTTGCAACGCTTGTGAAGCGTGTCGGCGCATAACAGCTGGCGCGGTGATGGATGTAGTGGAAATCGATGCTGCATCGAATCGCGGCGTAGAGGAAATTCGCGATCTTCGCGAAAAGGTGAAGTATGCGCCAACGGAAGTTCGCTATAAAGTGTACATCATTGACGAAGTACACATGTTGACGACGGAAGCTTTTAACGCTTTGTTGAAGACGCTAGAAGAGCCTCCGGCGCATGTGATGTTCATCTTGGCGACAACGGAGCCACATCGGCTTCCGGCCACGATTATTTCGCGTTGCCAGCGATTTGACTTTCGTCGAGTTTCACTTGCTGAGCAAGTACAGCGCTTGGCTCAGGTGTGCGAAGAAGAGAGCATTCAAGCAGATCATGACAGTTTGACTTATATTGCGAAGCTGTCAGATGGCGGGATGCGTGATGCGATCAGCTTGCTGGATCAAGCCGCCTCCTTTACCGATGGAGCCATTACCTATCAACAGGTATTGGACATTACAGGAGGTATGCCCGAGGAGAGGTTCGCGGAACTTGCCCGAGCAGTACAGGCGGGTGATGTAGGTTCTGTCCTTTCGGTGGTCGAGCAGTTGATGCAGGAAGGCAAGAGTGCGGATAAGTGCATGGAAAGCCTGTTGTACTTTTTCCGAGATCTGCTTATGATGAAGATGGTGCCGAGCGGGGATGCGCTAACGGACCGGTTGACTCGCGTAGAGTCTTTCCGTGAAATGGCGGAGGGATTCACAGAGAGTCGTCTATTTCATATCATTGATACGCTGAATCGATACCAGACGGATATGAAGTACGCTGTGCAGCCGCAGACTTTATTTGAGGTCGCACTGCTTCAATTGGCAGCTTCAGGGCAGCGTCCATTGAATCAATCTTTGGGCACTGGTGATTCCGTTCAGGGAGATGTTCGGCTGGATGGAATGGAACATTCATCCTCCCTGCAACATTTGCGTCAACAGATTACGTCGTTAGAGACGAAGGTTGAACAGCTGATGAAGTCAGGTGGAGGCCGTCAGGAACAGGTAGCGCATGAGCGTACGCCTGCGGCGACTCGCCCATCTGGACACGTATCCAAGTTCTCTAAGCAGCCACCGCAGTTCACACGGTACCTTGCGAATCATAACAGCGCCGAATTCAATCGCATTCGAGGGACTTGGGGACAAGTGCTTCAGCGAGTGAAGGAAGCCGGTGTTACCATTCATGCTTGGCTGGTTAACGGTGAGCCTGTATCATGTCTAGAGGATCGAATTCTTATCGGTTTCAAAAATTCGATTCATCGTGATACGACGGAGAAGCCGACTAACAAGCAGGTGATCGAGCAAGTGCTATCCGACACCTTCGGCAAGCCATACCAGATGGATACGATGATGCTCAAGGACTGGGAGGCTGCAGCCGCCCAGACAGAAGATAAGGAAGAGCAGGAGTTCCAACTGGAGCCAGAGGGCCAAGAAGGCCGCAATCATTCTCAAGAACCATGGATTGACGAGGCAATCCAGTTATTTGGAGAAGATCTCGTTGTCATAAAAGAGTAACTTATCTTAAATGGAGAAAAAAGGAGATTCACGGCGATGAACAATATGAACCAAATGATGAAGCAAGTTAAAAAAATGCAAGAACAAATGTTGAAAGCTCAAGAAGAGCTGGCTGAAAAGAAAGCAACTGGTACATCTGGCGGCGGAGCTGTTACTGTAGAGGTTAACGGCCACAAAAAACTGCTTAGCATCTCCATCAAACCAGAAGTAGTGGATGCAGAAGATATCGAAATGCTGCAAGACCTTGTATTGACTGCTGTAAATGATGCATTGACGCAAGCAGAAGATATGGCAAATGACGACATGTCCAAATTCACAGGCGGAATGAAAATTCCTGGCTTGTTCTAATGTAGAGAAACACGAATGTGAGGCATATACCGATTCTGGTATATGCCGTTTCTACCATTTAGGGACATTTTTTGATGTGAGACGATGTTGAGTTCGTTGATTAAGCTATCGTAAAGGAGAACCCGCATTGTATTATCCAGAACCGATCGCCAAGTTGATCGAGGCATTTACACATTTGCCCGGTATTGGGCCGAAGACAGCGGCTCGTCTTGCGTTCCATGTACTCCGCATGCAGGAAGATGACGTTATTGATTTTGCAAAGGCGCTCGTTAATGTGAAGCGGAACCTGCACTACTGCTCTGTGTGCTGCAATATTACAGATATTGATCCTTGCCGTATCTGCTCGGATAAGACACGTGACGCCTCAGTGATGTGTGTTGTTCAGGAAACAAAGGATTTGGTTGCGATGGAGCGTACGAAAGAGTTCATGGGGTATTACCATGTGCTACAGGGCGCGATATCACCAATGGAGGGAGTAGGCCCAGAGGATATACGTCTTGCTGAACTGCTTAAGCGATTGAGTGATGAGCGGGTCAAAGAATTGATTTTGGCTACGAATCCAAATATTGAAGGAGAAGCAACGGCGATGTATATTTCGCGGCTTGTGAAGCCGTTCGGCATTCGTGTAACGAGAATTGCTCATGGACTTCCCGTGGGTGGTGACCTCGAATACGCCGATGAGGTGACCTTGTCTAAGGCGTTAGAAGGCCGGAGGGATGTTCTGTAATGATGGAGCTCCATCTTGAGCAGGGCTGAAATGTTGTTTCTTCATAATTTGATATAGAAGCTCTCGATCATCGAGGGTCTTTTTTTGTTATCTATAAGAGTAATGATTGATGGTCTTATTCATTTGAGTGCTGTCTCGCATTGCCGAAGCAACTCATAAAGAGGTTCTAGTCTTGTCCCGATGTTCATAATCATGACTAAAGTGAATGTGGGGAGGGGAACTCATGTGGAGACGTATGAAAAATTGGTTCATGCGAAATCGGGACAAGCGTGAGTATGGGTTGATGTTGTCTGAGCAGCAGCTTCTTATGAGGGATATCCGTACTGCGGTTGCAGAGTGGAGAATGGCTTGTGTGCGATTTGAGCATGCACTAGGTATAGATGAGGTGGATTATGCGATCTCAACGCTTGAGGCAGCTGAGAAGCGGATTGCCATGCTGATGAAGAGAGCCAAGCGCGTAGGGATGCATGCATTGCGATTAGGGGAGGTATTATAGTGACGAAGATGCTGTTGCTTGGTCTGCTCATTGTGTCCATTGCTGGATTGTTCATTGTGCTATTTCGCCAGCGGCTGGCATGGCGTGGTATCATGACCTTTCTTCTTCATGGAGTTAGCGCATTTGCGCTGTTGTACATCGTGAATTCGACGGGATGGATAGCGGGAATCCATGTACCTATCAACCCTGCCACATTAACGGGAGTGGGGCTTCTGGGTATCCCGGGACTAGCGCTTGTCATTTCCCTTAAAATGGTAGGTATTTAGTGGTTGACGCACCCCTTGCCTTTATGATAAATTAATCAATGTCGCTTCGGACATGAGTTAACAAACTTAAAACAAAAAACAGTCTCGAAAAGAGATTGAAAAAAAGTTTTAAAAAAGTGTTGACAAGAAATGAACGAAATGATAAGATATAAAAGTCGCCGCTGACAAAGCGGTGAGAAAAAGAAAGTAACTAAGAAATTGGTTGCTGACTGAGATT